>NZ_SMKA01000109.1 GCF_004348455.1 Kribbella albertanoniae | reverse complement strand
AGGGCGGGGGCGCGGTCAGGGGTTGAGGAACGCGAGGACGGCGAGGACTCGGCGATGGTCGTCGGATTGAGGCGGGAGGTCGAGTTTGGTGAGGATGCTGGTGATGTGGCTCTCGATGGTCTTCGGGGTCAGGGTCAGCTGGCGGCAGATGGCTTGGTTGGAGCGGCCTTGGGCCATCAGGGCGAGGACCTGGCGTTCGCGTTCGGACAGTACGGCGAGCCGGTTGCGCGTGGTCTGGCGGCCGAGGAGGTGGCTGACGACATCGGGGTCGAGCACGGTACCGCCGGTGGAGACCCGGGTGATGGTGTCGACGAGGGTGGCGACGTCGACCACCCGATCCTTGAGCAAGTATCCGAATCCGCGCGGTGACCGCCGAGCCAGATCGGCGGCGTACTGGCTCTCCAGCGACTGGGAGAGCAGCAGGATGCCGAGGCGGGGGTCGCGTTCGCGCAGGCGAGTGGCGGCGCGGGCGCCTTCGTGTGTGTACGTCGGGGGCATCCGGATATCGATCACGGCGACGTCGGGGGAGTGTTCGGCGACGGCCTGTTCGAGAGTTTCGGCATCGCCGGTCAGCGCGCAGACCTCGATACCGGCCTCGGCGAGGAGACGCGCCAGGCCCTCCCGCAGCAGGACGGAGTCGTCGGCGATCACGACTCGCATGGCAGCACCCCGGTCACTCGGGTCCCGCCGCCGGGACGCTCGGAGACGGTGAGCGAGCCGCCGGCGGCCTCGGCCCGATCCGCGATGCCGCGCAGACCGGTGCCGTTCGCGTCCGCGCCACCGCGCCCGTCGTCCTCGATCTGTACGACGACGCGGTCGCCGGAGACTGCAACCGATACCGCGAGCCGGCTGGCGTCGGCGTGTTTGACCGCGTTGGTCAGCGCCTCGCAGATGATGAACCAGGCGGTCGCCTCCACGGCGGGCCCGAACCGTCGATCGGTGATGTTAGTTGCTGCTGGCAACGGTAGGCGGCCGGTGAGTTCGTCGACGGCCGGGCCGAGGCCGGCGTCGCCGACCGGGTTGAGGCCGTTCGCGAGAGCACGCAGTTCGGCGACGGCGCCTTGGAGTTCGGCTATCGCGCAGTCGACGGCGGCCGGGAGGGCGGTGCCGTTCAGCTGGGCTGCGCGGAGGTTGAGCGCCAGGGCGAGCAGGCGTTGCTGGGCGCCGTCGTGCAGGTCGCGCTCGATCCGGCGGCGCTCGGTGAGCTGGGCGTTCGCGATCCGGGTCCGGGACTCGCGAACCTCGACCAGTTGCAGACTGATCGCTGCCCGCAGACCGGCGTTCTCCAGTTCGGGCAGCGCCTCGACCCCGGCAGCGCGAGCGATGTCGGGGTCGGTGTTCGCGCTGACGGTGATCCGGGCGACGTCACGGTCGAGCCGCCGGAGCACGATCCCGGGCACATCCGTAGAGGCACCGAGCCCGGTCGCGGTGACCCATTGGGCTCGGTCGGGGATCCAGTAGGCGAGGCTGAGGTCCGGGTCGTGCAGGGCTTGCCGGAGAACGGCTTCGACGGAGCGGGCACCAGGCTCGCGGACGTACGCCCGGACGATGGCGAGCGCGTCGAAGCGACGGCGGTTGAACCGGCGGTCGACCGCTTCCTGGAAGGCGCGATACAGCGGCCCGGCCAGCACAACGGCTGCCAGCGTCCCGGCGATGGCGGGGATCGACGAGGCACTGCGGCTCCCCGCGATCCGCCCGGCGGTGAACGCAACGGCAGCAAAGGTGAAACCGAGCACCCCAGAGACCAGCAGATAGGTGACCGCGCGGCTGAGGATCCGCTCGACGTCGTACAGGTGGTACTGCGCGATCGCCAGTCCGGCCGCGATCGGGATCAGCACGATGAACCCGCTGGTCGCGATCGACAGGAGTACCGGGTGATCCGGCGAGGCGTAGAACGCGATCGCCACGAAGGCGGGTAGCGGTACGACGGCCACGGCCAGCCAGAGCAGTTGCCGCCGTACGACGCCATCGGCCTGGCGGAAGCGCACGAGCAGCGAGAACCCTGCGGCTACCAGTCCGACGCCGGTCAGTACGCCGGCCACGGTGCGCAGCGGCTGCAGATCCACCAGCGCGGTGACGAACCAAACAGCACCGACGCCGACCGTCGCAGGGAGCACCCATCGCCACAGTGGTTGGCCAGTCGGCGTCAGGTGCAGGATCGCCGCCAGCAGGACGAACCACGTGATGAACGTGACCTCGGTCAGCGGATGCGCGTACGCCTCAAGCAGTCCGGTCAGGGCGAGGCTGCCACCCAGCGCGAGGAACAGCCAGCCGACCGGATGCGCGGGGCGGTGGAACGCCAGTACGGCGCCAACCGCCGTGGCACTGCCCAATGCGACCAGGAACGGCAGATCGTCCAACCCGAACAACCGCGACGCAGGCAGCCGCTGGTCGACCAGGACCGCAGCCGCGACCACCGCAGCCACGAGCGCGCAGCTGGTGGCCGCGAGCACGCGACTCCGGAGTACCCCCACACGCCGATGGTGACACCGAAACCAGCTCAGGTCTTCGGGGCAGACCCTGAGCCGAAGTCCGGGGACCGCTCCGAAGCGCCAGGCCGCCGTACGGCGAGAGAGTCGAGACACCTACTCAGGGGAGGAACCCATGAAGCTCTTCGTCACCTTGCTCAGTGCACCGCTCGTCGCTGTAGTCGCGCGGGCGTTGATGACACCGCAGTACCAGGACCAGTCCGACCAGCTGGACACCACGCGCTACCTGGCCGCGCTCGGGGAGGCCAGTGGGCGCAACGACCTCGGCGCGCTGCTCGCCACCGTCAGTGCGATCCTGTACGTCGCTACTGCGCTGGGGCTGGCTCGAATTGCGCGGAACCGCCTCGGAACGGTCGGTGCGGCTCTCAGCGTCGTCGGCGCGTTCGGCATGTTCGCGGTGGCTGTGTTCGCGTTGGTGGCAGGCCGGCTGGCCCAGGAGCCGGATCGGGCAGCGGCCGCGGCCCTGCTCGAGCGGCTGAACACTGCGCCCGTGTTCCTGTCCTTCGTGCTCGCGTTGCTGATCGGCGCTGTTGGAGCCGTGCTGCTGGCGATCGGGCTGTTCCGTAGCCGCAGGGTCCCGCGGGCGGCCGCACTCGTCACGGGGATCGGTGGCGCCGGCCTGATGCTGACCGCGCCCGGACCGCTGGTGTCCTTCGTTGTCGGCGGTGCGATTCTCGCGCTGATCGGGCTGCTGTGGGTCGCGCTGGGGGCCGGAGAACGGGAGTCTGTTGCCGTCGGCATCTTGTGAAGAGCTTCACAACGCGGGGTGACATCGTCGTCACCCCGCGTTTCTGAGATGAGACCTGCCGCGTCAGTGGTCTTTTCGCTACCTTGGGGTATTGGTCCCCCCTCGATCTGCAGGAGGCTCCGTGAAGATCAACGACGTACTGCGCGGCAAGGGTCACGAGGTTGTCACCATCTCGCCGCAGGCCACCGTCACCGAACTCCTTGCCCTGCTGGCCGAACACAACATCGGTGCGGTGGTGGTGAGTGCTGACGGGGCATCGGTGGCCGGCATCGTCTCCGAGCGCGACGTGGTCCGGCTCTGGAACGGTACGCCGGAGGCCGGCGAGGTCCGGGTGAGCGCGATCATGACCGCCGAGGTCCACACCTGTACGCCGGACGACCTGATCGACAACCTGATGCGGCTGATGACGGACCGCCGGATCCGGCACGTCCCGGTCGTCGTGGACGGTGCCCTGACCGGCCTGGTCAGCATCGGTGACGTGGTGAAGTCGCGGATCGGCGAGCTGGAGTTCGAGAAGGAGCAACTGTCCAACTACATCTCCAGTTAGTACCGGTCCGGCCATAATTCCGGACAGGTCCGGTCCGTGGGGCTTACAGTCCGACCATGAGTCAGACTCCACCCCCGGCCGGGCCTCCCGGTCCGCCCCAGGGCGGCCAGCCGCCCTACCCCGGCCAGCCCGGACCACCGCAGTACGGGGGCCAGCCGCCGTACGGGCAACCGCCGTACGGGCAGCAGCCGCCGGGACCGTACGGCATGCCGCCGATGTCGCCGATCCAGGGCAACCCGTATCAGCAGGGGCCGCCGCAGGGCACCAACGGGCTGGCGATCGCCTCGTTGATCCTCGGCATCCTCAGCATGGTGCTGTTCAGCGTCATCCTGGGTGTCATCGCGCTGCGCCAGATCAAGCAGCGCAACCAGAACGGCCGGGGGCTGGCGATCGCCGGTATCGCGATCTCGGGTCTCTGGGTGCTGCTGATCGGGGTCGGGATCGTGGTCGCGCTGGCGACTGCCGACGAGCCGGACCGGGACGCTTCGGGGCAGGTGACCACGCCGACGAACGTGAAGCCGACCGATCTGAAGGTGGGTGACTGCGTCGAGAGCCTCCAGGAGGACAAGAGCGTCACCGGTCTGAAGCTGGTGCCGTGCAGCGGTCCGAACGGCGGCGAGGTCTACGCGGTCTTCGAGTTGCCGGCCGGGACGTGGCCGGGCCTGACCGCGGTTCAGACTGCGGCCGAGACGGGCTGCAGCGATCGGTGGGATGCGTTGAAGCGGACCCAGGAGAAGGACTCGGACATCTTCTACCTGCACCCCATCGAGAGCGGCTGGCGCCTCGGCGACCGCGGGACCACGTGTCTGGTCGTCCCGGCCAAGTAACTCAGACCGGCCAAGTAGGTCAGATGGCCACCAAGGTGGTCAGCATGAGGGCGAAGAAGAGCAGGCCGGCGGCCATCAGCGCCGTACCGACGATGCCGAGGATGCGGCCGGCCTGCGCCATGCCGCGGTTGTTGTAGACGCCGGGCGCCGCGTCGATCTCGGCCAGCGACTGCGAACCGAGCCACCAGGCGACCGGTGACAGGAAGAGCAGGCCGGTGCAGATGGCGATCGCTCCCAGGACGAGCGCGACGGTCGCCTGGGAGTTGTCCTGAAGGATGCCGTACGCCGGCTGGTGCGGCGAACCGGGCTGGACCGGGTAGAACGTGTGCGTCCGGTCGGTGGCGTCGGTGTACGACATCCGCTGCTCCTCAGGTCAGTTCGATCAGGTCCCCCAGTCCGAGCTCGGTGAGCTGCGGCCTGACGTCCTTGGCTTCCCCTACGACGACAACCAGCAGCCCGTTGGTTCCCACGAACTCCCGGTACGCCGCTGTGGCCTGCTCGGCGGTCGTCGCGGCGATCCGCTGCATGTAGGTGTCGGCGAAGTCGATCGGTACGCCGTTGGCGATGTTGCTGGCCACCTGCTGGATGATCGAGTCCGCCTGCTCGTAGCGCAGCGGTGCGGTCAGGGTGAGGCTGTCCTTGGCCTCCTGGACCTCCTGCTCGGTCAGCCCGTCACGGGCCTCCCGGAGGATCCGCAGTGCGTCACCGATCGCCGCACCGGTCACCTCGGTGCGGACTGCGCCACCCAGCGTGAACGTGCCGCCCTTGCGGGGCGCTGCGAAGCTGCTGCGCGTGCCGTACGTGTAGCCCTTCTCCTCGCGCAGCACGGTGTCCACGCGGGAGGTGATGGTGCCGCCGACCACGTGGTTCGCCACGGCGGCCGGGCCCCAGGCTGCGCTGCGACGGTCCGGACCGGCACAGCCGATCACCAGCTGGCTCTGAACCGAGCCCGGCCGGTCCACCAGCACCACGCGGTCACCCGACAGGTACAGCGGCTCAGGAGTCTCCAGTGCAGGCCCGACCTCGGCCCGCCAGTCGCCGAACGCGTCGTCGACGATCGCGGCCACGTCCACACCAGTGGCGTCACCCGCGAACAGGATCTGAGCGCGCGCCGGACCGATGTTGTTCCGGTAGAACTCGGCCACCTGCACGTTGGTCAGCGGCCGGATGGTGTCCGGCGTCCCTGCGGTCGGGCGGGAGCGTCGGGTCGACGCGTCGAACAGGTAGGCGGCGAAGGCCTCGCGGGCCCGGTAGCCGGCGTTCGCCTTCTCCTGGTTGATCTCGCCGAGCCGGATCGTCACGTGCCGCCCGACATCGGCGACGTTGAACGCGGGCCGCGTGATCGCCTCGGCCAGCAGCTTCACGGCCGGGGCCAGATGCGACACCGGCACCGAGATCTCCACGTGCAACGCGTCCGAGCTGACATCCACGCCGTACGCCGCGCCGTGCCGCTCGAGAGCCGCTGCGAAGTCGTTGGCCGAGTGCAGCTCAGTGCCCTCGTCGAGGGTGCGGGACATGATCGTCGCGACCCCCTCGAGCTCCCGGGGCTCCACGAACAGCGGCATCGCGACGGTGACCCGGACCGTGGCGACGTACTGGCCCGGGCGGTCGAAGATGTGCACCGGCGTACCGGCGCTGGTGGTCGTGGTGGTCGACTCCGGGAATTTCCACGGGCCCGGCGGGCTGACCGGCGGCGGAGTGGTCATCTGGCTCATGCTTCTTCCTCCGTACGGCGGTACGTCACCTGAGCGCGACCCGATGCCCGGATCCATTCCCGGGCCGCGGCCTGGACCTGCTCGGCTGTGACGGCGCGGATGTGGTCGATCCGGGTGTTGATCCGGTTCGGGTCGCCGAACAGGAGCGCGTGGTGCGAGATCTCGTCAGCGCGGCCCGCACAGGTCGACAGCTGCTCCAGCCAGTCCCGCTCGGCCTGCGCCTGGACGGTGGCCAGCTCGTCGGCGGTGATGCCGCTCTCGGCCAGCTTCTCGATCTCCTCGAGCAGCGCCTCCTCCACCTTCTGCAGGTCGACGCCGTCCGAGGCGATCCCGGTCAGGGTGCCGAAGGAGACGCCACCGATCAGCGGGAGCGCGCCACCGGAGACGGACTGGGCGATCTGCTCGTCGCGGACCAGACGGCGGTTCAGCCGGCCGCTCTGACCGGCAGCCAGTACGTCGAGCGCCAGCCCGGCCGCATCGAGCTCCGGAGTCCCGTCCGGCGGCAGGCGGAACATCATGGTGACCAGATCGGACGGTACGTCGTCCGTCACGTCGTCGCGCAGCACCTCGGTGAGCGGCCCGATCGTGCCGTCCGGAGCGGGCGGCGGTGTCGGGATCGCCGGGAGGTGGCCGAAGTACCGCTTGGCCGCGTCGAAGGCGTCCTCGACCGACACGTCACCGACGATGGTCAGGACGGCGTTGTTCGGGCCGTAGTGGGTGCGGAAGAACGCGTGCACGTCCTCCAGCGAGGCCGCGTCCAGGTCGGCCATCGAGCCGATCGTCATGTGCGAGTACGGGTGGTTCTCGGGGAAGAGGAGCCGGACCAGCCGCTCGTACGAGTCGCCGTACGGGCGGTTGTCGTAGCTCTGCCGCTTCTCCTCCTTCACCACGTCGCGCTGGTTGTCCAGGTTCTCCTGGTTGAGCGCGTCGAGCAGATAGCCCATCCGGTCGGCCTCCAGCCACAGGGCCAGGTCCAGACCGCCGCTCGGCAGCGACTCGAAGTAGTTGGTGCGGTCGAAGAACGTGCTCGCGTTCAGACTGGCACCCACGGTCTCCAGCAGGCTGAAGTGCTGGCCGGACTGCACGTTGCGCGATCCCTGGAACATCAGGTGCTCGAAAAGGTGCGCAAAACCGGTCAGGCCGGGTGGCTCGTGACGCGAACCCACGTCGTACCAGAGGTTGACAGCGACGATCGGCACGGCGCGGTCCGAACTCACCACGACCCGCAGGCCGTTGTCGAGCGTCTGCTCCGCAAGGGGGTAATTCAAGGGCATGCGGCCACCCTACGTGGTCGCGAAACTCGTTGGCGGAGTGTTGTCGATCCTGGGCGGTGCCGTGCATCGGGAGTGGTGGAAGCTGTTCGAAGACAGAGAGGTGAGCACGATGGGCAAGTACCTGGTGATGATCTACGACGACGAGGCGAAGTGGGCTGCGGCCGACCCGTCCGTGATGGAGCGCAACCACCTGAACCACCAGGCGTTCGTCGCGGCGAACGCCGGTGCGGTGGTGGGCGGTGCCCAGCTGGGCGAGAGCCCGACCGCGACGTCGATCCGGTCGGACGGCAACGGTGGGTACGTCGTCACCGACGGGACGTTCGCGGAGACCAAGGAGGTGATGGGCGGCTACTACCTGATCGAGGCGGCGGACCTGGACGAGGCGCTGGCCATCGCCAAGCAGGTGCCGTCCCCGATGGGTGGCGTAGAGGTCCGGCCGCTCGTCAACGGTGGCTGACACCGTCGCAGAGGCTGTGGCGGCGGCACACTCCACCGAGTGGGCCGCCGTCCTGGCCGCCACGGCACGGGTCGCGGCTGACCTGGACCTGGCCGAGGACTGCGTACAGGACGCCTACGCCAAGGCCCTCACGCACTGGCGCGAGCAGGGCGTGCCCCGGCGGCCCGGTGCGTGGCTGACGACAGTAGCGACCCGGCGGGCGCTGGAGCTGCGGCGGCGAGACGGCGTCGTACGGCGGAAGCTTCCGCTCCTCATCCCGGACACCCCGGCGTCGGTGGGGGTGTTTCCGGACGACCGGCTGCGGTTGGTGTTCACCTGTTGTCACCCGGCGCTGGCACCGGAGGCACGGATCGCACTGACGCTCAGACTGGTCTGCGGACTGACGTCGGGCGAGATCGCGAAGGCGTTCCTGGTCAAGGAGACCGCGATGCAGGCGCGGATCACCCGCGCCAAGCACAAGATCTCGCAGTCCGGAATCTCATACCGGATCCCGCGGCCGGAAGAGCTGCCGGAGCGGATCCAGGCGGTGCTGGACGTCGTGCACCTGGTCTACACAGCTGGTCACACCGCTGCCGACGGTCCGGAGCTGACCAGACCGGAGCTGAGCCGCAGGGGGATTGACCTGGCCCGCATGATGCGGCTGCTGCTGCCGGACAGCGCTGAGGCCGCCGGACTGCTCGCACTGCTCCTGCTGACCGAGGCCCGTCGAGACGCGCGGGTGTCCGGCGGCCAGATGGTGTTGATGGAGGACCAGGACCGCAGCCTGTGGGACCGGGCGCTCATTGCCGAGGGCCTCGCGCTGGTACCGGAGGCAGTGCGAGCTGCCGGCCGCTTCGGCGTACTGGCTGCGATCGCCGCAGTCCATGCCGAGGCCGAGCGGTGGGAGGACACCGATTGGCCAGAGATCCTCGGCCTGTACGACGTCCTGCTCGCGCGCTGGCCGTCACCCGTGGTCGCGCTGAACCGGGTGGTCGCCCTGAGCTACGTGGCCGGTCCGGACGCGGCTCTGGCTGAGCTGGCCGAGCTGGCTGACGGTCCGGCGCTGGCGACGTACCCGTACCTCGCATCGACCCGGGCCGAGCTGCTGTGGAGGACCGGACGAGTGGAGGAGGCACGGGCGGCGTACGACGAGGCGCTGGCGTTCACCGGGAACCCGGTGGAGGTGGCGTTCCTTCAGGCGAGGCGCTTGAGAACCTCGTCGTGAAGGCGGCCGTTGGTCGCGACCGCGTTCGCGCCGTTGGGGCCTGAGGTGCCGTCGACGGAGGTGAACTTGCCGCCGGCCTCGTCGACGATGATCGACAGGGCAGCCATGTCCCAGAGGTTGAGCTCGGGCTCGGCGGCGATGTCGACCGCGCCCTCGGCAACCAGCATGTAGGACCAGAAATCGCCGTACGCGCGGGTCCGCCAGCAGTCCTCCATCAGACTGCTCCACTGCTTGGACTTGTCGAGCTTGGCCCAGCCCTTGAGCGAGGAGTACGACAATGACGCATCCTCGATCCGGCTCACGTCGCTGACCCGGCACGGCTGCGAGGAGTGCAGGGAGCGGCCGGTCCAGGCGCCGTCGCCGTACGAGGCCCACCAGCGTCGGCCGATCGCCGGAGCGGAGACCACGCCGACGACGACCTGGTCTTCGATCATCAGGCTGATCAGGGACGCCCATACGGGGACTCCGCGGATGTAGTTCGCGGTGCCGTCGATCGGGTCGACGACCCAGCGCCGGGCGCCCCAGCCCGAGGTGCCCTCTTCCTCACCGACGAACGCATCCCGCGGGCGGGCCCGGGAGAGCGTTTTGCGCATCACGTCCTCGACCTTGGTGTCAGCCTCGCTCACGTGCGACATGTCCGGCTTGGTCGCGACGTGCAGGTCCAGCGCCTTGTAGCGGTCCATAGTGGTGGAGTCCGCATCATCGGCCAGGATGTGGGCGAGCCGCAGGTCATCCGTGTGCGAAGGCATGGCGGAAGGCTAGCTTGCTGCCAGGGTGAACCGAATAGGGGTTCTGATCGTGCTGTGGGTATCAGAAGTCCCATGAACGCCTGGGAGGCGTCAAATGTTCGAGCGCTTCGGGGATCTACCCATGCACGTGCTGGTGATCCATGCCGCTGTGCTGGTGCTGCCGGTGTCCGCCCTGACCGCGATCGTCTTCGCGCTGGTCCCGCGCTGGCGGTGGCTGTTGCGCTGGCCGGTGCTGCTGCTCGGTCTGGGCTCACTGGTGCTCGCGTTCGTCGCCAAGGAGAGTGGCGAGGCCTTCGTCGCAGCGGTGCCCACCCTGCAGAAGGCTGTCCAGGAGCATCAGGAGCGTGGCGAGCTGCTCTTCTGGTTCTGCCTGGTCTTCGCTGTCGTTGCCGTGGCCGCCTTCCTGCTGCTCGGCGGCCCGTCTGCTCTGGCCAGCGGGAAGGGCGCCAAGGAAGGCCGCGGCCGCCCGCTGGAGCTCGTGACCAGTGCCGCCGTGCTCGTGATCGGTGTACTGGTGATCTACCAGACCGTCCGCACCGGTGACTCCGGGGCGAAGGCGGTGTGGGACGGGCAGCTGCCTAAGTAGCCGGGTCGGCGTCCTTCTGCTCGCGTCCCTCGCGACTGGCGAAGAGGCGGCGGAAGGACGTCACCCGATCGGCGTCCGCACGGCCGGCCGCGACTGCCTCGTCAAGCGCGCAGTCCGGGGCCAGCTCGGTGTGGGTGCAGCCTCGCGGACAGTCCACGGTGATGTCAGCCAGGTCGGGGAAGGCATGGATGAGCTTGTCCGGCTCGACATGCGCCAGGCCGAACGAGCGGATGCCCGGGGTGTCGATGATCCAGCCGCCCTCGGGCAGCCGCAGTACGACGGTGTTCGTGGAGGTGTGGCGTCCGCGGCCGGTGACGTCGTTGACGACACCGATGGCCCGGTTCGCGCCTTCGATGAGCCCGTTGACCAGGGTGGACTTGCCGACACCGGAGTGACCGACCAGAACGCTGGTGCGGTCGTCCAGCTGCTCGCGGAGCGCGTCCAGGTTGCCGCCCTGCTGGGTAGCGACGGACTCGACGCCCAGCGGGCGGTAGATGTCCAGCAGCGGCGTCGGGTCGGCCAGGTCGGTTTTGGTGAGGCACAGCAGCGGCCGCATGCCAGCGTCGTACGCGGCGACCAGGAAGCGGTCGATGAGACCGGTGCGCGGTTCTGGGTTCGCTACGGCGACCACGATGACCAGTTGGTCCGCGTTCGCCACCAGCGGGCGCTCCACCGGGTCATCGTCATCGGCAGAGCGGCGCAGGAGCGTCGTACGGGGGACTACCTCGACGATGCGGGCCAGCGTGCCTTCGTCGCCGGTGGCGTTGCCGTCCAGCTTCACCTGGTCGCCGACGATCACCCCGGTGCGGCCGAGCTGCCGGGCCTTCATGGCCGTCACCTGACGGTCGCCGACCCAGCAGGTGTAGCGGCCGCGGTCCCGGGTGGTGACGAAGCCGATGACGGCGTCGTCGTACGACGGGCGGTCCTTGGTCCGTGGCCGGGTCCGGCGCTTGGGCCGGTCGTACTTGGCCTCCTCGTCGTACCGCGACATCAGCTGACGAGCCCCGACCAGAGCTCGGGGAACGCAGGCAGGGTCTTCGCCGTGGTCCCGATGTTCTCGATCAGCAGCCCGTCGACGAGCAGCCCGACCACAGCGGCCGCATGGGCCATCCGGTGATCGTGGTACGTCGCGAACAGCCCGCCCTGCAACGGCTTCGGGCGGATCTCCAGCCCGTCCGCCGTCTGCGTCACATCACCGCCCAGTGCGTTGAACTCGTTCTCCAGTGCGGCCAGCCGGTCGGTCTCGTGGTTGCGCAGGTGCGCGATACCTCGCAGGTACGACGGTCCGTCCGCGAAGGCAGCCACAGCCGCGATGACTGGGCTGAGCTCGCCGACCTGGCTCAGGTCGAGGTCTGCTCCAGTGACTCGGCCGGTGCCGCGCACAGTCAGCCCGTCTGGCGTCCAGCTGGCCTCAGCGCCGAAGCGGGTGAAGATTTCGGGCAGCTGACCACCGGGCTGCGTGGTGTGCTCCGGCCAGCCGGTCACCGTCACCTCGCCACCGGTCAGCACCGCCGCGGCCAGGAAGGGCGCAGCATTCGACAGGTCGGGCTCGATGGCGCTGTCCAGGGCCCGAATGGGGCCAGGGGCAACCACCCAGCGGTTCGGCTCGGAGTCGTCGACCTGGACGCCGCGCTCACGCAGCATCGCCACCGACATGTCCAGGTGCGGCTGGGACGGCACCGGCTTGCCGTCATGGCGGATGTCCACGCCCTCGTCGTACCGGGCGCCGGCCAGCAGCAGTGCGGAGACGAACTGGCTCGACCCGGAGGCGTCCAGCGTGACCGTACCGCCGCGCACCGATCCGGTGCCTGACACGGAGTACGGCATCCGGCCGGTGCCACCGTCCTCGATCTGTACGCCGAGTGCCCGCAGCGCATCCAGGATCACACCCATCGGGCGCTCTCGGGCGTACTCGTCGCCGTCGAACTCGACCACGCCGTCGGCCAGCGCGGCCACCGGCGGCACGAACCGCATCACCGTGCCAGCCAGACCGCAGTCCACACTCGCCGGGCCCTTGAGCGAGCCCGGGGTGACGGTGACGGTCGAGCCGGTGTCCGCGATAGCGACGCCGAGCGACGTCAGCGCCGTACGCATCAGTGTGGTGTCACGAGCGGCGAGCAGACCCGTCAGGTGCGACGGGCCGTCCGCGATGGCCGCCAGGATGAGTGCACGGTTGCTGATCGACTTCGACCCCGGCACCGTGATCCGGCCGCTGACCGGCCCCTCGGCCCGCGGTGCCGCCCAGCCCTGCTCCTGACTCATCCCACTCCCTACGCTCGTTTTTACCTGCCCCGAGCCTAGGGCATGGCGGCTACTGGACCTTCCAGCCTTCGGGGAGGGAGATCGTCAGGGTGCCGGGGCCTTTGGGGAGCGTCGGCTTGGGCAGGGCCGGCGGGTAGCTGTAGTTGACCACCTGGATCGTCTCCCGCTTCGTCGCGGGCTCGCCGTTCTGTGCGGGGGTGTCGATACCGCTCTGGAAGGCCGCGACCGGCAGCAGGGTCTGGGTGTCGAGGTAATACACCATGTGGATGCCCTCGGTCAGGTTGAACGGGTTCGACCAGCGCCAGTCGGCCGGGTTGATGCCGATCTCGCGCAGTCCCCACATCAGGATCGCCGAGCCCCAGTAGTTGTCGTCGGACAGCACGCTCGGCTTGAAGTCGACCACCTGACGGACGTAGGTCTTCCCACCGGCGTTGAGCAGCGTCGGCTGAGCGGCGTTCACGAAGCCCTTGTAGGTGCGGTAGTACGCGACGACCTTGTCAGCCTGCTCCGCGTTCAGCCCGGTGGAGACGATGGAGTCACCGCCGCCCTGGAACGGCAGCCGCTTGCAGTCCGTGCCGGCGGCCCGGTTCGGCTCCCACTTCTTGCTGTAGTTCGACCAGCGCCATTCGTTGGGGCCCATGCACAGGTTGTTGCTCGGATCGTCGTCGTTCGCGCTGTCCATCGCACTCTTGGCGTAGTAGTACGTGCCGGACTTGCGGTCGACCGCCATGTCGGTGATGACGAAGAACGACGAGCGGCCGGCGAACTCCTGCGCGTTCCCGAAGACCGCCGTCTTCAGCCGGCCGATCGGAGTGGTCATCTGACGCTTCATGACGCTCTCGTGGAACGCCTGCGGGTTCACCTCGCTCAGAGCCTGCTCGGTGACCGGCTGGCCGGGCTCGATGATCTTGGCGTCCTTGGGCGGCGCACCGGCCGCCGTACCGCCGGGCTCGTCGGACGACGTCTGCTTCCAGAGCACCACGCCGCCGACGCTGATCACGAGGACGAGCGCCACCACACCGGCGATGACCAGCGGCAGCTTCCGGCTCTTCTTCGGCGGTTGCTGCGGCTGGTAGAAGCCCTGCTGCGGGTACGGCGGTTGCCCAGCGCCGTACTGCGGTTGCGGTTGCGGCTGGTGCTGCTGCGGTGCGTAGGGCTGCTGCTGACCCGGGTACTGCTGCGGCTGACCGCCGTACGGCTGCTGCTGTGGTGGCTGCTGAGTGACAGGCTGCCAAGCGCGGCCGTCCCACCACCACTGCCCGTCGTCACTGTAAGTAGGCACGGCCCAAGGTTAGGGCCGTGCCAGGTCAGAGTGTGGGAACCGGACGCGTTACGGAACCTTCCAGCCTTCCGGCAGGTTCAGCGTCATCGTGTTCGGGCTGTTGCCGAGCTTGGGCTGCGGGAGCGCGGCCGGATAGGCGTAGTTGATCAGCTGGACCGTCTGCTCCTGGTAGGCCTTCGGAGAGGGGATCGCGGACTGGAAGGCGGCGACCGGCAGCAGCGTGGCGGTGTCGAGGTAGTAGACCATGTGGATACCGGAGGCCAGGTTGAACGGGTTGCCCCAGGTCCAGGTGCTCGGGTCGTTCCCCGTCTCCCGGAACGCCCACATCGAGATCGCCGTGCCGTAGGAGTTGCCGTCGGCCCGGGTGACCGGCTTGAAGTCGACCACCTGGCGGACGTAGGACCTGCCGCCGACGGACAGCAGGGTCGGCTGCGCCGCGTTCACGAAGCCCGTGGCATTGCGGAGATACGCGATGGCCTTGTCGGCCTGCTCGGTGCTCAGGCCGCTGGAGACGATCGCGTCACCGGTGCCGATGAACGGCTTCCGGGTGCAGGTCGGGCGTTCGTACCGCCAGGGCGCCCACTTCTTCTCGTGGTCCAGCCAGTAGAACTCCTTGCCGTTGACACAGCGGATCTCGGTCGGCGGGCTGCTCATGATGCTCTGCTGGTACGAGAACTTGTCGAGCTTGTGGTCGATCGCCACATCGGTGATCGACATCGACTTGCGACTGGCGAAGTCGGCCGGGGTCTGGAACTGCGAGGTCTTCAGTTGGCCGATCGGTGCGGTCATCTGGCGTTTGACGACGCTCTCGTGGAACGCCTGCGGGTGTACCTCGCTCAGAGCCTGCGCCGTGACTGGCTGGCCGGGCTCGATGATCTTGGCGTCTGCCGGCGGCGCACCGGCTGCGGCGTCGCGGTCGCCGTCGCCGTCACCGGAGGTGTTGTTCCAGACCAGGACACCGCCGACCGCGATGATCAGCACGAGGACGACGGCACCGGCGACGATCAGCAGCGCCGGTGCCGTCTTCTTCGGCTGCTGGGGCGGTCCGCCGTACTGCGGCGGTCCGGGATGCTGCGGGGGCGCGAAGTGGGGCTGTTGCTGGGGTGCGGTGGGTGGCTGCTGGCTGACGGGCTGCCAAGAGCGCCCGTCCCACCACCACTGCCCGTCGTCACTGTACGTAGGCACGAATTACAGAGTAGGGGTGGTGCAGGTCAGCCGAGGTGCAATTCGGCCTTCGCGAGTCGGGCCGCGGCCTTCGCGTCGTGGGCCAGCTGCCGGGCCTCGCGCTTGGCTGCCTTGGCACCGCGCTTGGTCTCCCGCTTGGCCGCCTTCGCGCCGTGGGTCGCCCGCCAGGCCACACCCGGCTTGCCCTCGGTGTCGACGGCTGCGAGCAGCAGGCCGCCCAGCAGACCCAGGTTCTTCATGAACTGGTACCGCTGGAGTGCCTTGTCCTCCTTGTCGTCCTCCTGCCAGAACGCATGCGCGGCCAGGGTCGTCGGCACCAGCGAGGCGGCCAGCACGGTCGCACCGAGCCGACGGCCCTTCCCGCTGGCCAGTGCGAGCGCACCGAGCACCTGGGCGGCGCCGTTCAGCCGGATCAGGTTGGCTGTCGATTCAGGGATGCGGTCACCGATCTGTGCCGGTACCGCCTTCTTCACCAGCGGAACTAACCGGTCGGTGACGGGCTGCGCCTTCGGCACCAGCGGCTCGGGGTTGCGCACAGCGCTCACACCCTGGGCGACGAAAATGACGGACAGCAACGGCCTGGCCAGTGCACGCACGACAGTCATGCCTCCTTCATACACCACGTGTTGAGGCGTTCCCGGTACCCAGGCCCAACCGTCAGATCGGGCAGCCGTCCGGACCACAGGTGGCGTCGGCCGCGTTCGACGAGCTGATCAGCGTCACCGGCTTGCGGTCGGCGTTCGCCCGGCTCAGTGCCTCGCGGAACACCTCCGCCGGCTGCGCGCCACTCACGCCGTACTTCTCGTCGATGACGAAGAACGGTACGCCGTTCGCGCCGTACGCGAGGGCCTGTGCCTGGTCGGCGGCCACCTCGTCGGCGTACTCCGTTCCGGCGAGCACCTCGGCCACGCGGTCAGCGGGGAGACCCACCTCTGTGGCCAGTGCGGTCAGCGTGGTGTGGTCGCCGACCGGGAGACCGTCGGTGAAGTATGCCTTCAGCAACCGTTCCTTCAGCCGCCCCTGCGTCTCTGTACCGGATTCCAGAGCCAGGTGTAGCAGCCGGTGCGCGTCGACAGTATTCACCGACTTCGCCTGGTCCAGGTGGTACTCCAGACCGAGCTCCGCGGCCACCTCGGTCACGTGCTGGTTCGCCTGCACGCCCCAGGCCCGGTCGCGGCCGTACTTCTCACCCAGCCGCGTCGGCAGGTCCCGCGGGTCGTCGTTGGTCGACGACGGATCCAGCTGGAAGCTGTGCCAGACGATCTCAGCGGTGTCGCCACTCTCGGCCAGCGCCTCTTCGAGGCGCCTCTTCCCGATGTAGCACCACGGACAGACGACATCGGACCAGACATCAATACGCATGTTCAGCACAACCGGTCCGCGTCCGAACCCATTCCGCATGTGACGCGTCTGACGCCACATGGAGATCACCGAAGACCTCGTCCGGGACCTGCTCCGCGATCAGTACCCCGACTTGGCCGACCTGGAGCTGCGGGAAGTCATCGGCGGCTGGGGCAACCAAATGTGGCGGCTGGGCGACCAGTTGGCGGTCCGGATGCCCCGCCAGCCCGGTGCGGCGCTGCTGCAGGAAGTCGAGTACCGGTGGCTCCCGACCTTGGCTGACCGGCTCCCACTGCCAGTGCCGAGACCGGTACGGCGGGGTGCTCCGTCGGAGCGGTTCCCGAACCACTGGTTGATCACCCAGTGGGTGCCCGGCGAACCGGCGGACCGCGAGTTCATCACGGCGGATGAGTCGGGCACCACGCTGGCGGCGTTCCTGCGCGCACTGCACCAGCCCGCACCGGACGGCGTACCGGCGAGCTACCGCACCGGACCGCTGCAGCTGAGCCACATCGACCACTTCTCCGAGAGCATTGCTCCGGGCGACGACGTACGCGAGATCTGGGCAGATGCCGTCGCTGCACCGGCTTGGGACGGCGCACCGGTGGTGGTGCACACGGACCTGCACCCGGCGAACATCGTGGTCGCAGACGGACGGCTGGCCGGCGTGATCGACTTCGAGGACCTGGGGAGCGGCGACCCTGCCATCGATATCTCCGCAGCCTGGGTGCTGCTGCCGGATGGCGCCGCGAAACGGTTCTTCGAGGCCTATCCGGTGGATGACGCGACCTTCCGGCGGGCCCGGGGCCACGCCGCGATCAAGGCGATGTTCGTGCTGGCCATGGCGGTCAACGGAGAGCGGGGCCTGCGCGGCGGTAAGCCGACGTGGCGGGCCGCGGGGGAGCTGGCCTTGGAACGCGTCGTCGGCCGGTCCACCCGGTGAGGGGTGGCCCGGCCGACAGGTGACTCAGCGCGCGGCCTGCTCGATGGTGCGGGTGACCAGGCTGGGCTCCGAGAGCATCACCAGGTGTGAGGCACCAGGTGCGTCGACGATCTTGGCGTGCGCCCGCTCCGCCATGAACCGCTCGCCCGCCGGTGCGATGGCGCGGTCCTTGCCCGCAATGACGGCGTACTTGGGCAGTCCGGCCGGGGCACTCGCCGGGACCTCCTCGGTGAAGACCGAGGCAGCGACCGGGCGCTGCGACGAGGCGAGTACGGCGGCCTGCCGGCTGGGCAGGTCAGCGGCGAACACCCATCGGAATGCGTCCGGCTTCATGACCAGGTCCACTCCACCCGGGTAGCTGATCGTGTTGGTGGTGTCCGGACCGATCTCGCTCCCGGGGTACTGCGCGTTCAGTGCGCCGATCGTCTCACCGGCCTGCGGGATGAACGCCGCCACGTAGACCAGCGACTTCACATCGGCCGCTCCGGCGAGCTGAGTGATCAGAGCGCCGCCGTACGAGTGTCCGACCAGGACCTTCGGTCCGGAGATGCCGGCCAGGACACCGTTGAGGTACGACGTGTCGCTGACGATGCCGCGCAGTGGTACGGCCGGGCTGACGACGGTGTAGCCGTCGCGCTGCAGTTTCTTGGTCACTTCGGACCAGCTACCGCCGTCGGCGAACGCGCCGTGCACGAGGACGATGGTGGGCTTGGGCTTCGGCTGATGGGTCGCAGCGGCCGTGGTGGCTCCGGTGACGGTCAGCAGGACAGCTGCGACGGCTGCGGTGAGGCGACGGATGCGCATTACTTCGCACCACCCTCGACTGCGGTCGCGATGAAGGCGGCAACGGCCTTGGGCTGGGAGACGGCGACTGCGTGCGAGCCGTCGACCTCGATCGTGGTGGCCTTGGCGCGGGCCGCCATGGTCCGCTGGCCCTCCGGGTGGATGGCCTCGTCGCCGGTGGCGATCAGCTGGTAGACGGGCAGCCGGGTCCAGCTGGCCGGACCGGACTTCTCCTCGAAGGCCGCAGCGGCGATCGGGCGCTGGGTGCGGCCCAGCAGCTCGGCGTCCGTGACGTCAGCGGCGAACAGGGCGCGGAACTTGGCCTGGTCGATGCTGAGGAAGGTCTCCTCGCCACCGTCACCGGTCGGCAGCTGGTGCGGCACCAGTCCGCTCGCGAAGTCGTTGGCGGGGAAGCTGCCGAGCAGGTCCTGCAGGCTCTCGCCCTCGTCCGGGGTGAACGCGGCGACGTACACGAGGGCGGTCACGTTGTCGGCGGCGTTGGCCACGTTGGTGATCACCGCGCCGCCGTACGAGTGCCCGACCAGGACGACGGGGCCGTCGATCTCCCGGACCTGAGCGGCGATCCGGCTGGCGTCGTACGCGATGCCGTGCAGTTCGTTGGAGAGCGCCACTGCCGGGATGCCGCGGCTGGTCAGCTCGGCGATCACACCGGTCCAGGACGAGTTCTCGGCGAACGCTCCGTGGACCAGGACGACGGTGGGGTTCTTGGCGGTCATCTGTCTCGCACTCCTTCAGTAGGTTCAGTTGCTGATGACCTGAAGATTGCCGCGAACAGCCGCTCCGCCGGATCGACCGATCATCTGAACTTCTCCGGAGTGCATGAGGGGGCTGTGGGCGCCGGTGCACCCAAAACTCATGCGTTCGGGGGAGGAGCGAACCGCTCGAGCACCAGACGGGTGAGTTGGACCCGGGAATTGACCTCGAGCTTGCTGAAAACCGACCGCAGGTGCGTACCGACCGTGCTGGCCGAGATGACCAGCTCCTCGGCGGCTGACCGGTTGGTGTGCCCCTCCGCGACCAGGAGCGCGACCCGTCGCTCCATCGGGGTCAGCGCCTCCCACCCGGCCTCAGCCCTCGGCTGTACGGCGGCCCAGCGGCGACGCCGTACGCCGGCAGCCTGGAGCACTGCCTGGATCCGTGCGGCCGGTCCGGTGGCTCCCAGCTTGGTGAGCGACTCCAGCGCTCGCTCCAGCGTGGCCACTCCAGTCGCGCGGTCGCCTGTCTCCAGCTCCGCCCGGCCGTAGCGGTCCTCGGCCAGGGCTCTGAGCAGAGGCCGGTCGGTGGTTCGGAGCTGCTCGGTGGCCGCAGCGAGCCGCTTCAGGTCGTTGCCTGCGGCGACGAGCTCATGCGCGCCCAGTGCAGCAACTGACGGGCTCGCCGCCGCCCGAGCAGCCAGCAGGTCTTCCGCGTCCGCCCGCACGAGTAGGTCGATCCGCTCCGGAAACCCCTCCGGTACGTCGCGCAGCCGGGCGACCGCCTTGTCGTCGCCATCGGCGATTGCCAGCAGGGTATTGACCGTCGAGTCGGCTCCGGCGAACTCTCGGGCCTGAGTGGGCTGGTTACGCAGCAGTGCGATCAGCGCGAGCACCTGGTGCATGCCCGGGGCCAGTCTGGTGTCGTGGAACTCGTTCATCCACCGCAGTCCGGTTCTCGCCTCCTCCTCGGCCGCTTCGAGGTTGCCCGCCGCAAATTCGAGCCGGGCGTGCAGAACACTCAGGTGCGCGGCCGACTGCCAGTCGCCTGCGGTCATGAGCTCGCGACTGCGGTTCAGTGCGTCGAGGAGCTCGTCGGTCTCGGCACGGCAGTACAGCTCACCTACCTCGAGCCGGCTGTTCGGGAGGCTGCCCAGTTCGCGTGGCGTCGCGCGAGCCTCGACGTAGTAGTCGCGGGCAGTGGCGTAGCGGCCTTCGGCTCGCGCAGTCTCAGCTGCAGCCGCCAGGACGATCGCACGGGCGACCGGATCGATCATGCGGGGGAGCAGGTCGGTGGGTGGCACCTCGTCTGGGCTCAGCAACGCTCGGTAGGCGGTGAGACGCTCAGTCAGGTGTGGGGCGGCGCCTGGGGCGAAGAGGTCCTGCCGCTCCAGTCGGCCGGCCACCCACTGGCGTGGCGCCAGGTGCAGCCGAATGGTCGCGCGCAGGTCCGGGGTGATCGGTCCGTGGTAGAGCGCCGTACCGCTGAGGAGGTCGTCGGCGAAAGCCTTGGCTCGGTCGTACTGGTAGGCGGTGAGCAGGACGGCGACCACGTCGACGCCGACCTCGGCCCGCAGCGGGTCGTCAGCGCCGGTCAGGTCGAAGGCATGCTGAATGACCTCGGCCGCTGTCGTCGACATGGTGGCGAGCAACTCCTGCGCGGCCTGCCGCAGAGTGCTGACCGCTGCGGTGTCACCAGGCTGTGCGACCGCCAACACGTGCGGTGCGGCCACAGCCGCGCCTCTACCGGCTGCGATCAGCTGGGTCGCGATTGCACCGTGCAGAGCACGCTGTGCTGACGGCGGTACGTCGGCCAGCGTCGCCGAGCGCAGTAGCTCGTGCTGGAACCGCAGTGCTGACCCGGCGTCGACGAGCAGACCCGCCTGGATGGCCTCGTCCAATGCCGTCGCCAGCTTGGCCACCGGCTCGGCCATCAGCGCTGCGACATCCTCAAGCCGGAACTCGCTGCCGAACACCGCGGCAGTCCGGACCAGCGTCCGCGCGCTCTCCGACAAGCCCGTACTGCGGCGTCGAACGCCCTCGACCAGTCCGGGTGGGAGTGGGCCAGTTGGTGCTGGACCGGTGAGCAGTGGGCCGACTGGTGTGGCTGAAGCCGGAGTGCCTGGCAGTGCGTTGTCGAGATAGAGCCCGGCGATCAGCTGCTCCGCCAGGAACGGGCTGCCCTGGACACCGGCCAGCTGGAGAGCAAGTACTGACTCGACTGGCCCATTCAGCCGGTCCTTCGCGATGTCCTGGATCGCCTCGGCACTGAGCGGTCCCAGCTCGATGGCGTGCACAGCGACCTGCGTCTGAACCGCACTGACCAGCTGGGCGGCGACACCGCCAGGAGCCGGCCGGCTGGCCACCAGCCACAGCACCTGGTGGCTGGAGAGCCGGGCGATCATGACGCGCAGGGCGAAGGCCGTCAGCGGGTCGGACCACTGCGCGTCGTCCAGAACGATCAGCGCCTTCTTGCCGTCCAGCCGGCGACCGACAAAGTCAGCCAGTCGCTCAGCCAGCCAGAGCGGCTGCGTGTTGAGCGCCGCCAGCTCCATGAAGTGCTCGGTGTCGATCAGCGGCTCACGCCCGGCCCGCAGCGCCGGTGCGAGTGAGGAGAGCGGGCTGATGTCATCCGTCTGTTGCGCAGTCGCCTGCGCGATCAGGAAGCCGTGCCGCTCCGCCTGCTCGACAGCGGCGGCCAGCAACGCCGACTTCCCCAGTCCGGGCTCACCGCTCACAACGGCCAGCGACGGCGTACCGGCCTCAGCGGCCCGCAGTGCATCGAGCAGTCGCCCGAGCTCCTCCGAACGCCCCCGCAACGGCTGCATGCTGCTTTCTACCATTCAGGCGCAGCGGCGGACGGCAAGGAGGGCGTAGGTGCGGGCTGTGTGGAGCACTTCGGCCAGAGGGACGTGTTCGTCGGCGGCATGGGCGTAGCGGACGTCGCCGGGGCCGTACTGGAGGGTGGGGATGCCTGCTGCGGAGTACTGACGCAGGTCGGAGCCGTAGGGCGCACCGTTGACGGCTGGAGTCGACACTCCGGCGTCGGTGGCAGCCTGGAGGGTGTCGCCGAGCAGGGGGTCGTTGTCCGGGAGCAGGCCGGAGGCGAACTCACCGCCGGGCCACGTGACGATCACCGGGTGGTCGCGCAGCCAGTCGTCCTTGGCGCAGGCTTCCGTGATCGCTGCTTCGAACGCCGTGCGCGCCGTCACGACGGACTCGCCCAGGCGGACGCCGTACCGGCCTTCCGCGATGAGCAGGTCGGGCACCGTGCTCGCCCAATCGCCGGCCTGGATGGTGCCGACCGAGAGTGGGTTCGCCAGGTCGAGGTGGGCCAGCAGCGGGTGCGGGTCGCGGTTGCGCTCAGCCTCCAGCGCCAGCAGGGCGTTCTGCAGCACGGTGAACTTCTCGATCGCGCTCACGCCGCGGCTGCGGGTCGAGCCGTGGGTTGCGAGGCCCGGTACTTCCAGCCGGAAGGTGAGCGAGCCTGCGTTGGCCGGGATGACCGCACCGGCAGTCGGCTCAGCGATCAGACACGCCTCGCCAGTGTGACCCCGCTGCAGCGTCGCAAACGCGCCCGCGCCGCCGTCCTCCTCGCCGAACACGGTGTGCACGGCCAGCGGCTTCCGCAGCTCCACACCGGCCGCAGCGATCGCCGCCACCGCACCCAGGATCGCTGCGACCCCACCCTTCATGTCACAGGTGCCACGGCCCCACATCACCCCGTCCTCGACCCGCGCGGAGAACGGGTCGCGGTCAGGCCACTGCGCAAGGTCACCAGGCGGTACGACGTCCACGTGCCCGTTGAAGATGAGCCCCGGCGTACCGTCCCCGCCCAGCACGCCCACACAACCCCAGGCGCGCTCCCGCTCGACCTCCCACCCCGGAAACGCCGGATCAGCAGTCAGAGCCGGCAGGTCGATCTCCCAGTGGTCGACACTCAGTCCCAGCGCACGCAGCCGCTCCGCACACCAGGACTGAATCTCGCCCTCGGCCGCAGTCCCGTCAACACTCGGAATCTGCACCAACTCCCCGAGCTCCGCGACCACCCGCTCGTCGTCAACAGCCGCCAGGACCCTCCGCTCAACCTCACTCAGCATGCGCCCATCATGCCGTCTGTCATTACGGGGTCAGGCGATGGAGGTCGCGGGGGAAGAGGGTTACCTGGCGGATGTTCTCGGCTCCGGTTAGGCGGGCTACGAAGCGCTCGAGGCCGATGGCGAAACCGCCGTGGGGCGGCATGCCGTGTTTGAACGCTTGCAGGTACGAGCTGTACGCCGGTGCGTCCGCCGACTCGCCACGGGCGGCCAGTGCGGCTGCGTAGTCGCTGTAGCGATGTAGGCGTTGGCCACCGGTGACCAGCTCGACGCCCCGGAACAGCAGGTCGAACGAGTTGGACCACCGTGGGTCAGACGGCTGCGTGTGGGTGTAGAACGGCCGCTTCACCATCGGGTAGCCCTCGACAGCAACGAACGCGCTGCCGTGCTCTCGCAGTGCCCACTCGCCGATCGCACGCTCGTCGGCTGGTGCCAGGTCCGGTTCGTCCGGGTTCGCACCGGCCAGTTTGAGCGCCTCGGTGAAGTGCAGAACCGGGACCTCCGATGGGATCTCCGGTAGCTCGACCCCGAGCCGTTCCAGCGCGGCCGGCGCCCGCTCGCCCACCGACGACAGCATGGTGGCCAGAACAGAGCGCAGTACGGCGAGAACGTCGCGGTGGTCCTGGATGAACCCGAACTCCGCGTCCAGCGACACGTACTCAGCCAGATGCCGCACAGTGTCGTGTGGCTCGGCCCGGAAGACCGGTCCGACCTCGTAGACGCGTTCGAACACACCGACCATCGTCTGCTTGTAGAACTGCGGTGACTGCGCCAGATACGCCGGTCCGCCGAAGTAGTCCAGCGCGAACACGTTGGCTCCGGACTCCGTCGCCGTACCGACGATCTTCGGCGTCTGGATCTCCGTGAAGCCCTGACTGTCCAGAGCGCTCCGGAAACCGTGCAGCGCCGCTGCCGCGATCTCCCAGCCCGCTCGCACCGCAGGGTGCCGTAGCGCCACCGGTGCGTTGTCCAGTACGACGGGCAGCCCGGCTCCGACGGTGGGTCGCCAGAGCTCGATCGGCGGGGTCACGGCCGGCTCGGTGAGCGGATCGATCACCGGGTCGACCAGCTCCGCACCACCAGGCGCCTGTGGGTTGGCGGCGACCGTACCGGTCACCTGAACCACAGTCTCCTCGCCGAGTTCGTCCAGCTGGGCTTGGGTTTCCGGTGCCTTCACGACGATCTGGCTGAGGCCGGACCGGTCGCGCAGGATCAGGAAACTGACGGCCGCCAGCCGTCGTCTTCGGTGCACCCAGCCGGCCACCGTCACGGTCTGGCCTACTGCTGAGGGGATCTCTTGGTTGAGAATTCGCATCACTGTTTCACCTCCAGGTCTGTACTCGAACCCCGGAGGTGTGGGCGAAGGGGAATCTCGCGGTGCCACCACACCTTCACCAGAGCCGGTACTGCGCCCTGGCCTCTTGCCGTGCATCCGCTCAGGAGTGTCTTCACGACCGCTCCACGTGCCGCCTTCACAGCTACCGGCGGCTCTCTCGGACGTGGCGTACGGCGCTACTCGGTTCCGTCAGCGCGAACAAGTTCAGGATAGGTCAACCAAGCAATGGGATTTCAGCGGCTACCTGATGGCGGGGGGATCTGCACGGAGTCGGTGTCCTCGCGACCACCGACCCGGGCGTGCACGGTGACGGTGTTCGCCGTGCCCTTACCCGGCCAGGCACTCCACTCGGAGTTGAACGCTCTGCGGTAGTTGTCCGTCCAGCAGGTCGCCCGCCGTACGTCGGTCGACCGGGAGCACGTCCAGCCTTCGTCCAGCGCGCTCAGGAACGACAGGTTCCGCCCCCAGGAGATGTCCAGGGTGACCCGGCGGTCGGTGACGCCGTTGACCTTCAGGAACCGGTTGTAGACGAACGGGTTCGGGTCGTCGTGCGATGACGGGGTGAGGATCTGCAGCAGCGAGTCGTCGTTCCGCACCCCGGGGAGAGTCTCGGAGTCGACGTCGCTGACCAGTCCGGCCGTGGCACTCACCGTGTACGTCCGGGCGCTCGCCGAACCGCCTTCGGGCACGTTGAAGACGGCACGCAGCGGCACGGGCTTGAGCGGGGTGAGCGACGTACAGGTCTTGGTACTGGACGAGCACTTCCAGCCCACTGGGTTCTTGGGGATCGGCCACTGCAGGCTCGAGCCATAGCTGATCTTGAGCGTCACGGAGGGACGGTCGGGGCCCGGAGCCACCGTCAGCACCCGGTGGTGGACATCTGCGTCGTTCGGACCCTTGGTGATCTTCAGCAGGTCTTCGTCGGTACGCGGCGGGGCTTCCAGCGTCCGCGAGTCGTCGTCGTAGAACCGGCCCGTCTTGGCGGACACGGTGAACGTGCGGTCCGGGACCGAGCCACCACTCGGCGTCGCGAACGACACGGTCATCGGCTCCGGCTTGGCGGAGTTGGTCGCCGTACAGGTCCCGGCGGCCTTGTCGCAGCTCCAGCCGCGCGGGTTGCCGCTGAGCGGCCACTGCAGCGCCTTGCCGTACTTGAGGCCGATCACGACCGGCTCCTGGTTGCCGGACGGAGTCTTGATGGTGATGACGAACCTCATGCCACCGGCCGCCTCGACCCGCTCGGCCCTGGTCGCCGGAGCGCTGCCGCCGTTCCCACCGCTGCGCTGGGCCGGCGGGATGCTGATCGTCAGCAGTCCCTCGAGCAGCACGGGCGTCGTCGGGGTGGGCGGGGTCGGTGTCGGAGTGG
>NZ_SMKA01000108.1 GCF_004348455.1 Kribbella albertanoniae | reverse complement strand
CTGCTCGGCCGGGGCGGCCTCGGCGGGAGCCTGCTCAGCAGGGGCCTCGGCAGGAGCGGGGGCGGAGCCGGTGGACTCGCCGGCGTCACCGATGACGGCCAGTTCGGCGCCGACCTCGACGGTCTCGTCCTCGGCGGCCTTGATCTCGAGGAGGGTGCCCGCGACGGGCGACGGGATCTCGGTGTCGACCTTGTCGGTCGAGACCTCCAGCAGGGGCTCGTCGACGGCAACCGTGTCGCCGACCTGCTTGAGCCAGCGGGTGACGGTTCCTTCGGTGACGCTCTCCCCGAGGGCCGGCAGGGATACAGAGGTCGGCATGACGGTCGTTGCTCCTTCGTCTGATCGGTCGAGTGTCAGCCTACGGTGCCGCTGGCGCGGGCGGGACGCGGGTCAGCAGAACCCGGATTACCCGCCAGTCACAAACTTACTAGGGCACGCCAGCGGTCCCCGGCTGAAGCTCAGTCGTGGAAGTGCAGGGGTTTACCGGCGAGCGCCAGGTGCGCCTCGCCGAGGGCTTCGTTCTGGGTCGGGTGCGCGTGCACGAGCGGTGCGACGTCGGCGGGGTAGGCCTCCCAGTTGTAGATCAGCTGGGCTTCGCCGATCAGTTCGCCGACCCGCGAGCCGACCATGTGCAGGCCGACGACGGCGCCGTCCTTGGCCCGGACCAGCTTCACGAATCCGGCGGTCTTCAGGATCTGGCTCTTGCCGTTGCCGCCGAGGTTGTAGTTCAGGATCTCGACCTCGCCGTACTTCGCGCGGGCCTGCTCCTCGGTCAGCCCGACCGACGCCACCTCGGGCTCGGAGTAGGTGACGCGGGGGATACCGGCCTCGTCGATCGGCGTCGGCGCCAGCCCGGCCAGGTGCTCGGCGACGAAGATGCCCTGCTGGAACCCGCGGTGCGCGAGCTGCAGGCCGGGCACGATGTCACCGACGGCGTACACGCCCGGCACGCTCGTCTGCAGGGTGGCGTCGACGGTGACGAAGCCGCGGTCGAGGGCGACTCCGACCTCCTCGAACCCGAGCCCGGCCGTGTTCGGACCGCGGCCGACCGCGACGAGCAGGACCTCGGCCTCGATCACCTCGCCACCGGCCACGGTCACCTGGACGCCATTGTCGACGACCTTGACCGACTCGAACGGCGTACCGGTCTTGAAAGCGATTTTGCGCTTGCGGAAGGCGCGCTCGAGCGTCTTCGAGCAGTCGGCGTCCTCGGCCGGCACGAGCCGCGGCAGCGCCTCGACGATGGTGACCTTCGTCCCGAACGACGTCCACGCGGAGGCGAACTCGACACCGATCACGCCGCCGCCGAGGACGACCGCGGACTCCGGCACGCGGTCGAGCGTCAAAGCGTGCTCGCTGGCGATCACGTGCTGGCCGTCGATCTCGAGACCGGGCAGCGACCGGGAGTGCGAACCGGAGGCGAGGATGACGTTACGGCCCGTGTACGTCGTGCCCCCGACCTCGACCGTGGTCGGGGAGGTGAGTCGTCCCTCGCCCTCGATCACGGTGATCCCGCGGGCCTTGAGCTGGCCCTGCAGACCCTTGAACAGCCGGTCGACGACGCCGTCCTTGTACTTGTTCACGCCGCCCATGTCGACACCCTCGAGTGTCGTCCGGACGCCGAACTGCTCACCGTCGCGGGCGGAATCGGCCACCTCGGCGGCATGCAGCAGCGCCTTGGTGGGGATACAGCCGCGGTGCAGGCAGGTGCCGCCGACCTTGTCCTTCTCGACCAGGGCGACGGATTTCCCGAGCGTCGCGGCGCGCAGGGCCGCGGCGTATCCGCCGCTGCCGCCGCCGAGGATCACCAGGTCGTACGTCGTACCGCTGCTGTCTGCCGGGTTCGTCACAGGTTCCTCCGTGGGCGTGTGGTCGGCGGGACGGCTCCGGATCGCGGTTCCGGCCCGGCGACATCTTCGCATGAGCGATCTGGGCAGATTGCCGGTTTCGGCAGAAACCGTTACCGCTACTTTCTGCCGATGACTTGCGGCGATAGGCGACACTGTCTCCATGAAGTGGTTCGGTCGCCGGCAGAAGGCCGGCACGATGCGCAAGTCGGACAACCCCGACCAGGCGCACCTGCGCGAGTTCGCCCTCACCCGTCAGGGAGTCGAGGGCTTCGTCGAGCCGCGCACCGCGGTGACGGACTACACGCTGTTGCTGGTCGCGATCGACGGCGAGTGGACCCGTCGCCGGGTCCCCTCGGTGCAATGGGCGCACAACTTCGCGAACAAGCTGGGCATCCCGTCGTACGACGCCGCGGTGGTCGGCGTCCCGCCGCGGATGCGCGAGTACAACGCCCGGAAGAAGAAGCAGGGCCTGATCTAAGCCTCTAGAGGATGGGCACCCGCGACCGGACGCCGGCCACAACCGCGGAATCCACCACCGAGTGCATGATCCCGGGGGCGTGATCCAACCGCGCCGCGGTGTGGCCCAGCGGAGTGGTCAGGCTGCTACGGCCGATCCCCAGCGGGTCGGTTCCCTGCGGAGGCGTGTAGGCCTGGTCGCATGCCAGCAGCCACGCCTGCGCGTCCGCGGCCCGCGCCCGGGTCAGCAGGTCCCACTGCTCTTCCTTGCCCGGTCCGGCACCCCACGACGCCGGTACGACGATCAGCTCGGCACCGAGTCGTCCGAGCGCGCTGAACTGGTCGGCGAACCGCAGGTCGTAGCAGGTCGCCAGCCCGATCGTCACGTCCCGGTACTCGAAGCTCACCAGTTCGTTGCCGGGAGCAACCGTGTCCGACTCGCGCGACCCGAACGCGTCGTACAGATGGATCTTCCGGTACGACGTCTCGACGCCCGGACCGGTCGCCAGCAGCGTGTTGTGGACGCGACCGTCGCCGGACGGCTCGAAGAGTCCGGCCACCACGACGATCCCGAGATCGGCCGCGACCTTGCGCAGCCCGGTCGCGAACGGGCCGTCCAACGGCTCGGCGACTGCGAGCAGGTCGGTGCCGAAGCAGGCCAGCGTCGCCTCCGGCAGGGCGACGAGCTCGGCTCCGCCGTCGGCAGCCCGCCGTACGGCGTCGGTCGCGGCCGCCAGGTTGGACACCGGGTCGGCGCCGGTGGTGAGCTGGGCCGCCGCCACGCGTAGATCTGTCATCAGGACCTCCGTGCCTGTATACATTGAGTATGCAATTGAGTGGGGATTCCGGCCGTGACCGTGCCTACCAATACCTGCGCGGCACGGTCCTCAGCGATCCGGCGGTCTCGGGGACGTTCATCAACGAGCAGGCGGTCGCGACCGAGGTCGGCATCTCGCGGACCCCGGTGCGTGAGGCGTTGCTGATGCTGGCGGCCGAGGACCTGGTGCAGCTGGTGCCGCATCGCGGGGCGTTCGTGGCGCCGGTTCCGGGCCGGGAGATCGCCGAGATGATGCAGGCCCGCGGGGTGATCGAGACCTGGGCCGCGGTCACGTCGCTCGCGGCCGGCAATGCGCCGGTGCAGGCCATGGCCGACGTACTGGAGCAACAGCGCGCGATCGTTGACAAGGGTGACGCGAAGGAGTTCATCGAGCTGGACAGCCAGTTCCACGCGTTGCTGGTCGCCGCGGCCGGCAACTCGGTGCTCGGCCGGCTCTACGAGAACCTCCGGGCCAAGCACGTGCTGCTCGGCATCGTCGCGTTGCAGCGCAGCGAGACGCGTCGGCAGGATGTCCTGGTGGAGCACCAGGCGATCGTCGACGGTCTGGCCACCGGCGAGTCCGAGGCGGCCGAGAAAGCGATCCTCGGCCACCTGGGCACCACCGGCTCGATCCTTATGCAGGGTTGAGAACAAGGTCATCGTCCACCACGGCCCGGCCGAGCCGCAGGCCGACCAGAGTGACCGCGCAAGCCACGATGATGTACGCCGCGATGACGTATCCGGTCCCGGTCTTCGCCAGGAAGTAGGTGAAGGCCAGCGGGGCCAGCGCGCCACCGATCACACCAGCGAACGTGTAGGCCAGTGAACTGCCGGTGTACCGCAGCCGCGCCGTGAACTGCTCAGACACGAACGCAGCCTGCGGCCCGTACATCAGCGAGTGGAACACGAGCCCGACGACCACTCCGAGCACCAGAGTCCCCAGTGACGACGCGATAGCGAAGAACACCACACTCCACACCGCTCCGCCGAGCGCACCGATGCCATAGATCAGCCGACGCCCGTAGCGATCGGACAGGTAGCCGGAGAACGGGATCAGCGCGACCTGACAAGCAGAGCCGATCAGTACGGCGGTCACTGCCTGGCCGCGGCTCAGATCGAGCTCCTTGGTCGCATACGTGAGCACGAAGACCGCGAACATCGCGTAGAGCACATCCGGCCCGACCCGCGCGAGAATGGCCGCGATCAGGGGCCGGCGCTGCGTCCGCAGTACCTCGGTCACGGGAGCAGTCGGCCGGTCCCCACGGGCCTCCAGCTCCTTGAACACCGGCGTCTCCTCCAGCTTCGACCGGATGAGCAGACCGAACGCGACCAGTACGGCGGACAGCAGGAAAGCGAGCCGCCAGCCCCAGCTGAGGAACTGAGCCTCAGTCAGCAGCCCGGCGAGCAGAGCCAGCACGCCGTTCGCCATCAGGGTGCCGAGCGGCGGGCCGACCTGCGCGGCGGATGCCCAGAACCCGCGCTGCCCCGCCTGACTGAACTCACTGCTCAGCAGGACCGCACCGCCCCACTCACCACCCACACCGACGCCCTGCGCGAAGCGCAGCACCACCAGCAGTGTCGGGGCCAGTGCGCCGGCTTGGGCGTGGGTCGGCAGTAGACCGATGAAGAACGTGGCCACGCCGATCAGGAGCAGTGTCGCGACCAGAACGCGTTTGCGGCCGATCACGTCACCGAGGCGCCCGAAGAAGATGCCGCCGAGCGGCCGAGCGATGTAGCCGACGGCGTACGTGCCGAAGGCCTGCAGGGTGCCGGTCAGTGGATCGCTGCCGGGGAAGAAGAGGTCGCCGAAGACGAGTGCGGCCGCGGAGCTGTAGACGGCGAAGTCGTACCACTCCAGTGAGGTGCCGGACAGGCTGGCGGCGAACGCCTTGTAGAGGCCGCGGCGCTCCGTGGTGTCAGGGGTGGGGCTGGACATCGAGGTGGACCTCCTTGGGGGATTGCTCCATACTCGTTGTATACGACGTGTTCACGCAAGCTCCCGGGACAGAAAATTCGGAGGTTTCATGAGTCAGACGCTGAGGTTCGCACTTCCAGCGGGCGGTGAGCGGAAGATAACTGTCCGCTACGCACTCAATGCCGGCTACGCCGGTCGCGACACCGAGCAGGTCCAGCACCACGTCGACGAGTTGGCCGAGCTCGGCGTACCGGCGCCGACCCGGATTCCGACCCTCTATCCGCTGTCGGCGTCCCTGGTGGGCCGGCCGGAGGTCGTCCAGGTCGCGCATGCCAAGACGTCCGGAGAGGCGGAGTGGGCGCTGGTCGTCGGCGAGACGCCCGACGACCTGCTGCTGACCGTCGCGTGCGACCACACCGACCGGGCACTCGAGGTGCACGGTGTTGCCTGGAGCAAGCAGTCCGCGCCGGACGTGCTCGGCGACGTCGCCTGGGCCCTCAAGGACATCGAGCACGAGCTCGACCAGTTCACGCTCAAGGCATGGGTCCGGCACGGCGACACCGAGCAGCTCATCCAGGACGGAACGCTCGCGCAGTTGCTGCCCCCGTCGTACTGGATCAAGGAGCTGGGCGACCGCCTGGTGCCGGGCACCGTACTGCTCAGCGGCACGATCCCGATGATCGCCGGCGTCGACCAGTTCGCCGACGCGTGGCGCGTGGAGCTGACCGACCCGCGCGGCATCACCAGCCGGATCGTCTACAGCGTCGAACAGCTCGCCGAGGCCTGGGACTGACAGCCTCGGCGGCTGTTGCTACTCAGCTAGCTGATGCGGCGAGCTCGATCAGGGTCCGTACGGCGTAGCCGGTGCCGCCGTTCGGCGTGTAGCCGGAGGCGGAGCCGTCGTTGAAGGCAGGCCCGGCCACGTCCAGGTGGACCCAGTCGATGCCCTCGGCAACGAAGTCGCCGAGGAAGGCGGCGGCTGCGAGTGCACCGCCCCAGGGCTCGCCGGTGATGTTGGCCAGGTCGGCGACCTTCGAGTGTGCCTTCAGCTTGTCGAGCATCTCGCTCGGGATCGGCAGCGGCCACATCGGCTCACCGGCCGCGACCGCGGCGTCCACGACCCGGTCCCGGGCGGTGTCGGTGTTCGCGAAGGCGCCGGCCACCTTGGTGCCCAGGGCAACGACACAGGCACCGGTCAGGGTGGCCACGTCGACGATCAGGTCGGGCTGGTCCTCGGACGCGCGCACCAGGGCGTCGCCGAGCACCAACCGGCCCTCGGCGTCGGTGTTCAGCACCTCGACGGTCTTGCCGCCGTACATGGTCAGTACGTCGGACGGTCGCGCGGCCGAGCCGGACGGCATGTTCTCCGCCATCGCGGCGTACGTCGTCACCTGGACCGGCAGACCGAGCTTGGCGATCGCCAGCGTGGCCCCGATCACGGCGGCGGCGCCGGCCATGTCGGACTTCATGCTGATCATGCCGTTGGCCGTCTTCAGCGAGAGGCCGCCGGAGTCGAAGGTGATGCCCTTGCCGACGAAGGACAGGTGCGTCACCGGCTTCTTCGGCGTGTAGCTCAGCCGGACCAGCCGCGGCGGGTTGGTGGACCCCTGGCCGACGCCGAGGATGCCGCCGTACCCGCCCTTGACCAGGGCCTTCTCGTCGAGCACCTCGACCTTGACGCCGTAGTCCTTGCCCAGCTTCACCGCGTGCGCGGCGAACTCGACCGGGTGCAGGTCCGACGGGGGCGTGTTCACCCAGTCGCGGACCAGGCGGATCGCCTCGGCGGTGACCTCGGCGCGCTCCAGCGCGGCCTTGGCCTCCTTCGTGCGGGCCAGGTCGGTCAGCACGGTCAGCGCTCCGGCCTCGTCCGTCGAGCTCTCCGACTTGTACGTCGTGAATGCGTACCGGCCGAGCAGTGCGCCCTCGGCGACCGCCCGGACGCACTCGGCGTCCGGCGTCGGCAGAGCGAACGCGACCGACTGGCTCAGCTTGGCGGCCCGGACGCCGGTCCCGGCGGCGATCCGCAGGTCCTCGGTCTTCAGTGTGCCGTCGGGGGCCTCGCCCAGGCCGACGGCGATCAGGTTCGCCGACTTGCCCGGCTTCGGGCCCGGCACCTTGGTCACCTCACCGGTCTTGCCGGTGGCGCCCAGTCCGGACAGCACCTCCACCAGTTGCCCGCCGTACGCGGCATTGAGCGACTCGGTGCCGGCCGGCAGGGTCACCGCGCCGTCGAGTTTGACGACGCCGACGACAACCGCGTCGGTTCTGACACCGGCCGCATCGGACTTGCTCAGGGTGATGGTGCTCACGAAATTCTCAGTCCTCCTTGACCGGTGGGCAGATTGCCGGTCGTGACGGTACGTGAATACTGCCTCCGCATGCTACGCGTCAGGTAGCTTGCCCTCCATGACCGGATCGCCTGAACTGAAGAAGTCGCCGTTGCACGAGCGCCACGTCGCGCTCGGCGCCAAGTTCGCCGAGTTCGGCGGCTGGGAGATGCCGCTGGAGTACTCCGGTGTGGTTGCGGAGCACACCGCGGTCCGGACGTCGGTCGGCGTCTTCGACGTGAGTCACCTGGGCAAGGCGACGGTCACCGGCCCCGGCGCGGCGGCGTACGTGAACGCGTGCCTGAGCAACGACCTCGGCAAGATCACCCCGGGCCAGGCGCAGTACACGCTGTGCTGCAACGAGCGTGGGGGAGTGGTCGACGACCTGATCGTCTACCTGCACGCCGACGACAACGTCTTCCTGATCCCGAACGCCGCGAACACCGCCGAGGTGGTGCGCCTGCTGCAGGCCGATGCGCCGGACGGCGTTGTGGTGAAGAACACCCACGACGATTACGCGATCCTCGCCGTACAGGGCACCAACAGCGACGAGGTGGTCGCAGCCATCGGCCTACCGACCGGCCACGACTACATGTCCTTCGCAGTGGCCGACTTCGCCGGTACGCCGGTTGTGGTGTGCCGGACCGGCTACACGGGCGAGCGGGGGTACGAGCTCGTCGTACCGAATGCTGCCGCGCTGGCGGTGTTCGACGCGCTGCTGGAGGCCGGAGCGCAGTACGGCATCGTCCCCGCCGGTCTGGGCGCGCGGGACACGCTGCGGACCGAGATGGGCTACCCGCTGCACGGTCAGGACATCTCCCCGGACATCACTCCGGTGCAGGCGCGGTCCGGCTGGGCCGTGGGCTGGAAGAAGGAGCACTTCTGGGGCGACACCGCCCTGCGCGCCGAGAAGGAGGCCGGCCCCGCGCGCGTCCTCCGCGGCCTGCTGGCCGTTGGCCGGGGCATCCCGCGCCCACACATGTCGGTGCTGGACGCGGCCGGGACGGCGCTGGGTGAGGTGACGTCCGGCACGTTCTCGCCGTCACTGAAGAAGGGCATCGCGCTCGCGTTGCTGGACGCGACAGTGAAGGAGGGCGACCAGGTGACCGTCGACATCAGAGGCCGTCAGGAGCCCTTCGATGTGGTCAAGCCACCCTTCGTCACCGTCAACGTCCGGGAGGGCTGATTCAGCCCCAGTCCCAAGCTCGCGTCATGACCATGCCTTTCCTGAGGGGCGGTATGGGCAGATCTTTGGGCAGGCCTGTTACCACGCGCTTACCATGAGCCAGTGGAATACCGCCTGCTCGGTCCGGTCCAGATCTGGTCGGGTGGCGACCAGGTCTCCCTGAAGCGCCGCCAGGAGCGGCTGCTGCTCGCCGTACTCCTCCTGGAGCCAGGTAAAGCAGTGGCCGCCCAGCGCCTGATGGAGCTGCTCTGGCCGGACGCGATGCCCACCAACCCCCGGCGGGCGCTGCAGGTCTACATCTCCCGGCTGCGCACCCTGCTCGACGTAGAGCTGACCAGTGGGCGCGAGGGCTACGCCATCCAGGCGCCTGCTGGGAGCACCGACATAGAGCAGTACAGAACGCTGGTAGCCCAGGCGCGGCAGCAGGACGACCTGGAACAACGCAGCAAGCTCCTGACCGACGCCCTGGGGCTCTGGCGTGGACCCGCGCTGGCCGACGTAACTACAGAGGACGTGCGGCAGCGGCTGTGCGGGGGACTAGAAGAAGAGCACTGGGCGGCCGAAGAACTGCTCCTGACCACAGAGCTCGCTCTCGGCCACCACCAGGAGCTGCTGCCACGCCTGGCCGATCTCACCGCCGCACAGCCGACCCGCGAGACCTTCGCTGCCGCCTCGATGCTGGCCCTCTACCGCTCCGGCCGTCAGGCCGACGCCCTGGCTGTCTATACCTCTCTAGTACGGCGTCTGGACGAAGAGCTCGGTGTGGAGCCCGGAGCCGAGGTCCGGGATCTCCAGGTCGCGATCCTGCGCCAGGATCCGTCACTCGACATCACCGTCCCTTCCGCGGCACCACGTGAGCTGCCGGCGGATGTAGGCCTGCTGATCGGCAGGGACGACGTACTGGAGGAGCTGTCGGCAGCACTCCTCGCCCCCGCGCGTGCCGGCGTACCGGCAGTTGTCTGTCTCTATGGCGCAGCAGGCACCGGTAAGTCAGCAGCGGCGGTCCGGCTAGGGCATCGCTTGGCAGATTCGTTCCCTGACGGGCAGCTGTTCGCGCGGCTCCAGGACGTAAACGGGCAGAGTCATTCGCCCCGAATGATCCTCGGACAGCTGCTGCGCTCGCTGGGAGTCGACGGCTCAGAACTCCCCGAGTCCGTCGAAGAGCGCTCAGCCCTGCTCCGCAGCCGCCTCGCCGACAAGTCGGTGCTACTCGTCTTCGACGACGCCATAGACGCCGGCCAACTCAGACCACTACTCCCCGCCGGTGGCGCAGTCATCATCACCTCCCGCCGCCCCATGCTCGGCCTGGAGGACGCCACCCACCGAGAACTGCTCCCACTCTCCGACGAGATCAGCGCCGAGCTCCTCGGCGCAGTCTCCGGCCTAGGCCCAGCCCGCGTGGCCGAGGTCGTCCCCCACTGCGCTGGGCTCCCGCTAGCCCTCCGCATCGTCGGCGCCCGCCTCGCCCTCATCCGCGAAGACGTGGCCGAGGTCGTCCAGAGCCTCGCCGACGAGTCCCAACGCCTCGACTACCTGGTAGCCGGCGACCGAGCCGTCCGAGCCAGCCTCGACCTAACCCTCAGTACGGCGACCGCCGAAGCCCGCCGCCTCTTCGCCTGCCTGGCCCTGGTCGGCGCCGACGAGTTCGCCCCCTGGGTCGCCGCGCCCCTCCTCAACCTCAAGGAAGCCGCGGCGACTGCCGTACTGGACAACCTGGTCACTCTGGGCCTGGTCCAGCCTCGTCGCCTCGCCCCGCCGCGATTCGGTCTCCACAGCTTGGTCCGCGCACGCACGGTTGAACTGATCAGTGAGTTCGACGCGGGGGAGCGGGCCGAGGCCGAGCTGCGTTATGTGGAAACTGTCCTACGCCTGGTTACTGCGGCGGATGACGGCATCGATCATGCGATGCCGATCAGCGCTGTCATCGAAATAGGCGAGGAGCGCCTTCTGCCAGGGACCTTGGCTGCTGCTCGGATCGGCTCTCAATGGCTCGACTTCGAGGTGCCCGTGATCCGGGCCGCCGTCGTCCTGGCCGCGCAGATCGCACCACGGATCGCCGGGCTGCTCGCGCTGCGGTTCAAGGGGTTTCTGGCTGTACGCGATCTGCGCGAGACGTGGATCGCCGTTCTGCAGGTGGCTCGAGACGCGACGGTTGCTTCAGGTGATGTGAGCATCGAGGCCGACCTTGACCGAAGCCTGTTCGTGGTGCGGGCCCAGGACAGCGCGCCGTCGGACGAACTGGCGCAACTGGCAGAGCGGGCGCTCCGCTCGGCGGTTCGTTCTGGCAGCGTCGAGCTTCGGAGCAGTGCCCTGCAACAGGTCGGGTGGGTTTCGTCGCTGTGCGCCGACTTCGGCCGCGCGCTGGAAGTAGCCGAAGAGATGCTCGCGCTGGCGGAATCAGCCCCGGAGGCGAGGCCGATGAAGATCCGCGCGCTGAGCTCCCGCGGTGTCGCGCTGCAGTTCGTTAACCGCAATGCGGAGGCACAGGCGGATCTTCGAGAGGCTGTGACGCTGGATACGCCGGGAACTCGGATCCACGCCATTCGGTTGGCGCAGCTCGCCAAATGTCTCCTGGACAGCCCCGGTCTAGGCGCCGAGCACCTTCCTGAGTTGTACGACGTCATTGGCCGGGCGAGGGAGATCGTCGAGCGGATCGGCGACGACCTCGGTCTCGCGCACGTGAACAACTGCGAGGCGATGGCGCTGATTGCTGAGCGGCGGCTGGACGATGCGGAGAGGCTGCTCGAGAACGCTGCGGCCATTCTCATCCACCACCCTGACGACTTGGGGACGTTCGGCAACGCCGTGGGGCGGGCGCGGCTGGCAGTTGCCCAGGGACGCCCGAGCGACGCCCGGGACGAGCTCGGCAAAGCCCTGCGACGTCATTCGACCGACCTTGCCGTCCATGAGGTGGCGCGCCAGCGAGAGCTGCTCGGCCTGGCGCCGGTGACCGGCTGATCAACGTCTCATGGCGTTGGCGCGGCTAATCCTTGCCATGCTGTTGTCAGAGCAGTCAGGTGCCGCGAAGCCGGCGCGGACGACGTGCTGGGGCTTGACGACCGCTACGCGGTTGCGGTCGTCAAGCTGGCGACCAGGATGCCATCTGCGGGACCGGTAGACACCGGTTGGAAGGGCTTGTCGCGGTCGGCTGAGCAGCGGCCGCAATTGTTACATTCTGTTATTTTGTGGCACAAATTGGCCACTGTCGGTGCTGTGCCGACGCGTTTCGCGAAGGATTGATTGCGGATAGTCACCGTTGGGGGCAAATGTTCCGGTCCAGTACCCGTTCCGGTAACGATTTGTGCACTGCTGCCGAGCACCGCTGGTTTGGTGTCACAGTGTCAGGCAGGCTAGCGCGCGGCTGGGGGGTTTGCCGGTGTCAAGGGGATTTGACGCAGGTCCTTCCAGCGAGCGAAATGTTCGGCACGATCTACAGACCGGCGCCGGATTGACGGACCATCAACCATCCGGCTGACAGAGCTGACGGAGCGCGAATGAGTATTGGGTCACCCGGCTCGACCGTAGGGGTCGAGGACCACCCGGCCTCTGCGGAGCCCGAGCGGGCCAAAGGTGTCGCGCACGGTAAGTCGCCGACCCGGATCGCGATGGATCGGCTGCGCAAGGACAAGGTCGCGATCGTCTGCGCGTCGATCGTGCTGTTCTTCGTCCTGATCGCGATCTTCGCGCCGCTGCTGGCCAAGCTCGAAGGCGGCAACATCGCCGACTTCAACCCCAAGCTGATCGACGAGTTCGGCTTCCCGACCATCGGCGTCACGCCCGACCACTGGTTCGGTGTCGAGCCCAGGACCGGTCGCGACAACTTCGCTCGCTGGGTGTTCGGCGCCCGGCCGTCGCTGCAGGTCGCGTTCACCGCCACGGTGTTCGGCACTGTCGTCGGGGTCGTGATGGGCCTGATGGCCGGCTTCCTGGGTGGCTGGGTCGACCGCGTGATCTCCTGGGTCATCGACTTCGTGCTGAGCCTGCCGTACCTGCTCTTCGCGATCGCGCTCGTTCCGATCGTCGAGTCGTGGCGCGGCGGTTCGATGAACCTGACACCTGAGCAGCAGTCCAGCACCCGGTTCTTCGTGCTGATCTTCGTGTTGTCGTTCTTCGGCTGGGCCGGACTGGCGCGCATCATCCGCGGCGAGGTGCTCTCGCTGCGCGAGCGGGAGTTCGTCCTGGCCGCCAAGGCGATCGGGGTCTCCACCCCGCGGATCTTGTTTCGCGAGCTGCTCCCCAACCTGGTTGCTCCGATCGTCATCTCGGCCTCGCTGGCGCTGCCGGCTTACGTTACGGCCGAGGCCGGATTGTCCTTCCTCGGCGTCGGTCTGATCGAGCCGACCCCCTCGTGGGGTCAGACGATCGCGACCGCCACGAACTGGTTCCAGGCGGACCCGATCTACCTGTGGCTGCCGGTCGGCGCGATCACCATCCTGGTGCTCTCGCTCGCGCTGCTCGGTGACTCGATCCGGGACGCCTTCGACCCCAAGACTCGCCGGTAATGCGGCGATTGCCCGAGCGGCAGAAAAGGAGAAAACCGACCATGCAGGTGAAACGGATCACCGCAGTCGCGGTCACGGTGTTGTTGGCCGTTGCTGCCTGTGGCAGCCCGTCTTCGAAGGGCGGCGGTGACAACGGCTCGGACGGGCCCGCGAACACGACCCAGACGAAGGTAATGGACGCAGCCGCCAAGGGCCCCGCAGCCGACGTCGAAGGATTCAAGAAGGGCGGCACCGCGACGATCCTCTCGGACGTCACGCCGTCGACCTTCGATCCGACCGACACGTACTACGTCGACGGTTTCCAGATTCAGAAGCTCTACTTCCGGGCGCTGACCCAGTACCGGCTCGACGGACCGGACCACAAGCCGGTCCTGGTTCCCGACCTGGCCGAGGACCTGGGCACCGTGTCGGACGACAAGCTGAAGTGGACCTTCAAGCTGAAGCAGGGCATCAAGTACTCGGACGGTTCGCCGGTCAAGGCCGAGGACTTCGCGTACTCGATCAAGCGGTCGTTCGCGTCCGACATCTTCACCGACGGCCCGACGTACCAGCGTCAGTACTTCAAGGGCGCCGACAAGTACAAGGGCCCGTGGGCGAGCGGCGACAACTTCGAGGGCGTCGAGACGCCGGATGACCACACCCTGGTCATCAACCTGTCGAAGCCGTTCCCGGACATGCCGTTCTTCGGCGCGTTCACGCTGTTCACGCCGATCCCGAAGGCGAAGGACACCAAGGACGCGTACCAGTCGAAGCCGCTGGCCACCGGTCCCTACATGGTGGGCTCCTACAACCCGGGCGCCGAGCTCAAGCTCGTCAAGAACCCGAACTGGGACCCGAACACCGACGCGGTGCGCCACCAGTACCTCGATGGCTACCACTTCCGCTTCGGTCTGGACACCCTCAAGATCCAGCGCCAGATCCTGTCCAGCACCGGTCCGGACGCGAGCTCCCTGACGTACAGCAACATCGACGCGACGCTGGTCCCGGAGCTCAACCAGGGCAACAAGAAGGACCAGCTCATCCAGGGTCCGACGCCGTGTGACCGGATGGTTCCGATGGACACCCGGAAGATCCCGTTGGAGGTCCGCAAGGCGATCGCGGCTGCCTACCCCTACGACACCGAGCGCAAGGTCGCAGGCTGGACCTCGCTCGCCGAGCCGCCGGCTTCGACCTACATGTCGCCGTCGGTCCCGGGCTGGGAGAACTACGAACTCCCGGGCCTGAACGGCAAGGGTGACGGCGACCCGGTCAAGGCCAAGCAGATGCTGAAGGACGCGGGCAAGGAGAACTTCGAGCTCTCCTGGTACTACTCGAACGACGCCAAGATCGCCACGCAGCGCAGCCAGGTTCGCCAGCAGGCGCTGGAGAAGGCCGGCTTCAAGGTCAAGGCGATCGGTGTGCCGACCGCCAAGATCCGCGAGGTCACCGGTGACCAGAACGCTCCGGTGAACATGTTCAAGTCTCCGGTCGGTTGGTGCTCCGACTGGCCGAGCGGCTCCTCGTGGGCACCGGTGCTGTTCCGGTCCGACGCGATCAAGCTGGGCAACAGCGTTGGCCAGCTCGAGGACAAGGCGCTGGACGCGGAGATCGACAAGGTCAACAACATGTCGCCGGAAGAGGCCCTGAAGACCAAGGCCTGGATCAACCTCGACAAGAAGATCATGCAGGACTACCTGCCGGCTCTTCCGGTCTACCAGTCCAGGTCGGCGTTCCTGGTCGGGACGAACATCGGTCACCCGATCAACGACCCGACGCAGGGGATGCCCGAATTCACCTCGCTGTTCCTGAAGCAGCCCTGATCGCACCAGTGATCGGACGGCGATGAGCCGTTCGTTCTGATCGCGAAGTGAGTGGCCGGCCGGGCTCCCTGGCCGGCCACCCACGGCGATCGGTGAGGAGAATCCCACGTGTTGTACTTCCTTGGGCGCCGTATTCTCAGCGCCCTGTCCGTCGTCCTCGTCACCCTGGTGGCGACGTTCGCTCTCTTCTTCATCGCACCGACGGATCCGGCGGCGGCGATCTGCGGCGAGCGCAACTGCCCGCAGCAGCGGTACGAGGAGATCAAGAAGGGCCTGGGGCTCGATCAGCCCAAGGTGAAGCAGTTCGCTGACTACCTCGAGGGCCTGGCGGTCGGCAGGACGTACATCAACGGGGGCGTCGAGCGCGAGTGCAAGGCCCCGTGCCTCGGCTACTCCTTCAAGAACGACCGCCCGGTGCTGGAGATGTTGGGCAACCGGGTTCCGGTCACCGTTTCGCTGGTCGCGGGTGCAGCCATCATCATGCTGACGGTCGGTGTGACGATCGGCTCGATGGCCGCCAAACGGCGGGGCACTGCCGGCGATCGCGTCCTGGTCACCAGCACGCTCGTGATCAGCTCGATCCCGTACTACATCGTCGCCTTGATGATCGCTCTCTACCTGACGATCTTCTATCCCATTCTTCCCCGCGGCAGCTGGACACCACCGACCGACAACATCGGGAAATGGGTGGCCGGTCTGGTGACGCCGTGGCTGGTACTCGGCCTGGTCAACATGACGCAGTACGTGCGGTACTCGCGCGGTTCGATGGTCGAGACACTGAACGAGGACTTCATCCGGACCGCCCGGGCCAAGGGCCTGTCGGACCGGGTCGTGACCTACAAGCACGCACTGCGCTCCGGTCTGATCCCGGTCATCACGATCTTCGGCCTGGACGTGGCGGGCATGCTGGCCGGCGCGATCTTCACCGAGCGGATCTTCGACCTGCCGGGGCTGGGCAACCTCGTCCTGGAGAGCCTGGTCAACTTCGACCTGCCGGTCATCATGGGGACGGTGCTGGTGTCGTCGATCTTCCTCGTGACGGCCAACGTGATCGTCGACATCGTCTACAGCCTGATCGACCCGCGGGTGAGGCTTTCGTGACCACACCCGCCCCCGAAGACCGGAAGGACACCATGGCCGAGAGTGCAGCGGAGCAGCCGGCAGCGCCTGCCGACGCGAAGCGCGGCCCGTCGGTCGCGACCCGCGAGCGCCGGTCCGGTCTGATGAACCCCAGCGGCGAGACGCCGTACCTGGTGGTCGAGGACCTGACCGTGAAGTTCCCGACCGCCGATGGTGTGGTCAGCGCCGTCAACGGACTGAGCTACTCGGTCCCGCTCGGCCGCACCCTGTCGATCGTCGGCGAGTCGGGCTCCGGCAAGTCGGTGTCCAGCATGGCCGTGATGGGTCTGCACGACCGTAAGCGGACCCAGATCACCGGCTCGATCCGGCTCGGCGGTGACGAGCTGGTCGGGATGCCGGAGAGCGACCTGATGAAGGTCCGCGGTGACGCGATGGCGATGGTCTTCCAGGACCCGCAGTCGTCGCTGCACCCGCTGTACACGGTCGGCAACCAGATCTCCGAGGCCTACCGGGTGCACCACAAGGTCTCCAAGGACGTCGCCAAGAAGCGGTCCCTGGAGATGCTCGACCTGGTCGGTATCCCGAACCCGATCCGCCGGTTCAAGCAGTACCCGCACGAGTTCTCCGGCGGTATGCGGCAGCGCGCGATGATCGCGATGGGTCTGGTCAACGACCCGAAGCTGATCATCGCCGACGAGCCGACGACCGCGCTCGACGTGACGGTGCAGGCGCAGATCCTGGATCTGCTGAACAACCTGCAGAAGGAGTTCGGTTCGGCGATCGTGCTGATCACCCACGACCTCGGTGTGGTGGCCGAGATGGCGGACGACGTACTGGTCATGTACGCCGGTCGCTGCGTCGAGTACGGCACCGCCACCGATGTCCTGGCGAACCCGCGGATGCCCTACACCTGGGGGCTGCTCGAGTCGATCCCGACGGTGTCGGCGGCGAGTGAGAAGCTGCGCCCGATCAAGGGTCTGCCGCCGAGCCTGCTGAACCTGCCGAGTGGCTGCTCGTTCAATCCCCGCTGCCCGTACAAGGATCGCGTCAAGGGCGAGCGCTGCACCACCGAGCTGCCGGAACTGTTGCCGGTCGACGGAGCCGGGGCCCATACGTCCCGTTGTCACCTGCACGACAAGGCCTCGATCTACGAGGCCGAAGTCCTGCCGAGACTGGGCTGACGAGGGGACTGAGGAGAAGATGAGCGACACAGTACGTCCGATCGACCAGTCGGCCGCTCGGGGCGAGACACTGCTTCGGGTTCGCGACCTGAAGATGCACTTCCCGATCAAGGAATCCGTCGGCCTGCGCCGGACGAAGAAGGTGGTCCAGGCAGTCGACGGCGTCACCTTCGACCTGAAGGCCGGTCAGAGCCTCGGTCTGGTGGGCGAGTCCGGGTGCGGGAAGTCCACCACCGGCCGGATGATCACCCGGCTGCTCACGCCCACGTCGGGCGAGATCAACTTCAAGGGCACCGACATCGCGCGGCTGAAGGAGCGGGACCTGCGCCCGTTCCGTCGGCAGCTGCAGATCGTCTTCCAGGACCCCTACAGCTCGCTGAACCCGCGCCAGACGGTCAGCAACATCATCAGTACGCCGTTGCGCGTACACAACCTGGTGAAGAAGGGCAACGAGCTCGGTCGGGTCCAGGAGTTGCTGGAACGGGTCGGTCTGAACCCCGAGCACCACAACCGCTACCCGAACGAGTTCTCCGGTGGGCAGCGGCAACGCATCGGGATCGCCCGGGCACTGGCGGTCGAGCCCGAGGTGATCATCGCCGACGAGCCGGTCTCCGCGCTGGACGTGTCCATCCAGGCCCAGGTGATGAACCTGCTGGAGGACCTGCGGCGTGACCTCGGGATCGCGTTCGTGTTCATCGCGCACGACCTCGGCGTGGTCCGTCACTTCTGTGACGAGGTCGCAGTGATGTACCTGGGCAAGATCGTCGAGCAGGGCCCGCGGGAGCAGATCTACGGCGCCCCGCAGCACCCCTACACCCAGGCGCTACTGTCCGCGGCTCCGGACCTCGGCACGATCCGCGGCGTTCCGCCGAAGGAGCGGATCCGGCTGGTCGGCGACGTACCCTCGCCGATCGACCCGCCGAGCGGCTGCCGCTTCCGCACCCGCTGCTGGAAGGCCGAGGACATCTGCGCGACGCTGGAGCCGAAGCTCGAAGGCAAGCCCCAGTCGGCTCCGGGCCATGCGGCCGCGTGCCACTTCGCCGAGCCGAAGGTCGACCTGGTCGCCGAGATCGCCTGAGCAACCTTTCGAGAGCCGCCCTGACCACTTCGGTCCGGGCGGCTCTCGTCGTACGGCGGATATCATGCGCAGATGGAGTTCCGCCTGCTGGGAGCGCTCGAGGTTCAGGACGGCACGACCGAGATCAAGCTGGTACGGCGGCAGGAACGTCTGCTGCTCGCGGTCTTGTTGCTGAGGGCAAATGAAGTGGTGCCGCCGGAGCAGCTGATCGACCTGCTGTGGCCCGACGATCCACCTGGCGACGCGCGCGGTTCGCTCCAGGTCTACATCTCCCGGCTGCGGAAGGCCGGGATCACCATCGACGGCGGTCGCCACGGGTACGCCGTTCGGGTGCCGGGTGGAGCTGCCGACCTCGACCGGTTCCGGGCGATGGTCGCCGAAGCGCGAGCCTTGCCGAACCTCGCCGACCGGGGGAGTCTGCTGCGGGCGGCGTTGGAGCTCTGGCGTGGCGAACTGCTTCCCGATCTCGCCGATCTGCCGGCTCGTGACCGGCTCTGCGCAGCGATCGAGGAGGAGCGCCGCAGCGCGTTCGACGAGCGGATCCAGTCCGACCTGGCGGCCGGATCGTTCTTACCGCTGCTCGAGGAACTTCCGGTTCTCGTCAAAAGCGATCCGACCCGGGAGATCGCGGTGGCGGCTTGGATGACCGCCCTGCATCGGGTGGGACGCCGACAGGACGCACTCGATGTGTACGCCGAGGTGACCGCGACGCTGGCCGATCAGTTCGGCCTCGAAGCCGCGCCGTCCCTGCGTCGGCTGTACTCGGCGATCCTGCGCAACAATCTGGAGCTGACGGCGGACGGCAAGGCGCCGAGCGACCCGGTGCCGAGGGAGCTGCCGGTCGACATTTCCGTGTTCGCCGGCCGCGACGACCTGGTGGATGAGGCGGTCAAGGTGCTTTCCCGGCCCGATCGCGACCGAGCAGCCGTCTATCACCTGTGGGGCGGCGCCGGTGTCGGTAAGTCGGCGACCGGAGTCCGGATCGCGCATCGGGCAGCCGCGGCGTTCCCTGACGGGCAGTTGTTCGCGCGGTTGCAGGACGTTGCCGGCGAACCGGTTCCGGCGCGGACACTGCTGGGCCGGATGTTGCGGTCGATGGGGCTCACGTCGGGCGAGATTCCGGACGGCCTGCCCGAGCGTCGCGACGTACTGCGTGAGCGTACGGCGGACCTGGCGCTGCTCGTGGTGCTGGACGACGCGCTCGATGCGGAGACCGTCGAGCACCTGCTGCCAAGCGGACCGCGCAGCGCCGTGATCGTCACGTCCCGTGCGCCGTTACCGGAGCTGTCGACGGCGGCACGTCGCCGGGTCGTACCGCTCGAACCCGCGACGAGCCGCGATCTTCTGCTCCGATTGATCGGCCGGCGGGTTCGCGACGAGGCGTCGATCTCGGTGCTGGTCGATCACTCTGCCGGTCTACCGCTGGCACTGCGGATCGTCGGTTCCCGGCTGGCACTGTCCGGCGGTGAACTGCTACCAGAGCTGGCCGCCTCGTTGGCCGTCCAGGATCAGCGGCTCGACTCGATGGTGGCCGGCGACCTCGCCGTACGGACAAGTCTGGATCGCACTCTGGTTCTGGTGGACACCGAGGCGCGCCAGTTGCTGGAACGCCTTTCGCTGGTCGGCGTGACCGAGTTTCCGGCCTGGGTGGCGGCGCCGCTGCTCGACGCCGACGAGGCCACCGGTGAGGCCGCCTTCGCGCGGCTGGTCGATCTCGGCCTGGTCGAGCTCGTCCGGCCGGGACGGTTCAAGATGCACGCCTTGGTCCGCTCCTACGCCGCCGAGCGTCTCGAGTCCCCTGACGAACCTTTGGCCCGGTTCCTGCAGGCTGCGTTGCGGCTACTGGTAGTCGCCGACGACGCGCTCGGACACGGCTTCACCACCGCACAGGCGGTCCTGGCGCCCGGTGAGGTCGGACTGGAGCAGGCCGAGCGCGAACTGGATGGCAACGAACGGGCCTGGCTTGGCGAGTCCTGGCCGTTGCTGCAGGCAGCAGCGCTCACGGGCATCGCGGCTGGACGCCTGGAGCAGGCTGTGGCGCTCGGGCTGCGCCTGAACAGCTTCTACATCATCACGGATCTTCGGGAACCACGGATCGAGGTGCTCCGGGCTCTGCAAACCGCCCTGCGCGAGGCAGGGGAGCTGGAGTGGCTCGTTCGCACCGAAATCTGCTTGGTCGCTGCGCTCGGCTCGGCCGACCCGCGCAGCTGGCCGGTGGCCGAAGAGAGCTGGCAGAACGCGCGGCGCTCCGGATCGGTCGAGCTGAAGGTCCGCACGCTGATCAATCTCGCGAACTCCGCGCGCCGGCAGTGCGACTTCGATCGGGACAAGGAGGCCAGCGAGCTCGCACTTCGGCTGATCGATCACCACGACGGTCCGGCCATCGTCAGGCATGTGATCCTCCGCAACCTGGGGCAGAACAGCGCTGCCCGGCGTGACTACCCGGCCGCTTGCGACTGGTTCGGGCAACTCCTGGCCGAATGTTCGCCGGGAACCGTGCAGGAGTTCTACGGGCAGAACAGCCTGAGCGAGGTCCTGGTCAAGGAAGGACGATTCGACGAGGCGGAGCAGGCCTTACGGCGGAGCCGCGAGATCTGCGCACCGATGCAGAGTCCGTACTTCGAGGCACAGGTCGACTGTCTGACGGCGCACCTGGAGATTCATCGCGGCACGTTGGATGAGGCGCGGCGACTGCTCGACCAGGCTCACAGCCGGTTCGATCGCGAGCCGGGCCTGGACATCGGCATGTTCCTCGACGAGTACGAAGCCGACTTGGCGATGGCCCTCGGCGACGTGGCCACCGGCCGCCGGATTCGCCTCGAGATGCTGGAGACGATGGAACAGCGCGGCGATCTCCTGGGCGCCTACCAGGTGCGCTACGAGCTGGAACACGATCCGCGCGACCCGGCGAACGTCTGAGGTTGGTACCGGTGGGCCCCCGCCGCGCAGGGGGTCAGGAGGGGGCCCACCGGGCCTGGGGGTGTTGCTGTTTAGGCTCGGCCGTGGGCCTGGCGGCTGCGGCGGCTGAGTGAGTCGATCGTGACGGCGATCAGCAGTACGCCGGCTGTGACGACGTACCGGACGCTCGAGTCGAGGCTGAGCAGGGCGAGGCCGTTCTGGATCGACATGATGACGAAGGCACCGAGCAGGGCCGAGTACGCCGAGCCGCGGCCACCGAAGAGGCTGGTACCGCCGATGACGGCGGCAGCGATCGCGTTCAGGTTGGTGTCGGTGCCACCGCTGCTCTGGCCGACGGCGACCAGGCGGGCGGCGGCGAGGATGCCGCCGACGGCTGCGAAGGTCGAGCAGGCCGCGAAGACCGACAGGTAGATCATCCGCACGTTGATACCGGCGCGGCGGGCGCCTTCGACGTTGCCGCCGACTGCGACGACCGACCGGCCCCAGCGAGTCCGGCGGATGGCGAAGTCGGTGACGACGACGAGGGCCAGGAACAGCAGGAACATCGACGAGACGCCACGGTCGCCGTTCAGGACGATCGCCGGGATCGCCAGCACCGCAGCCAGAGCCACTGCCTTGATGGCGATCATCGAGTGCGGGGCGGCCGACAGGCCGGCGGCGAGCCGGGCACCGCGGGCACGCAGGCGGGTGAGCACGTAGGCCACGATGACGACGGCGATCAGGCCGTACGACAGTGCCGGCGACAGGAAGCTGCGTGCGGCGAAGCCGACCAGCGCCGAGTCGAACGGGAAGTTCAGCGTGCCTTCCTTGCCGAGCACCAGCAGTTGCAGGCCGAGGAAGCCGAGCAGACCGGCCAGTGTGATCACGAAGCTCGGCACACCGAACCTGGTGAAGAGTGCTCCGTAGAAGAGCCCGATCACCAGGCCGAGAACGACGGCGATGATCAGGGAGATCACCAACGGCCAGCCCTGGTTGACGAAAGTGACACCCAGTACGGCGGCGGCCAGGCCGCTGACCGAACCGACCGACAGGTCGATCTCGCCCAGCAGCAGGACCAGGACGATGCCGAGGGCAATGACCCCGATCGAGGTGGTCTGCAGGGTCAGGTTGACCAGGTTGCGGCTGGACAGGAACGAGCCGTTGGCGATCTGGAAGACCGCCCAGATGATGATCAGGCCGATCACCACCGGGACCGAACCCAGGTCGCCGGAGCGCAGCCGGCTGGTGAAGGCGGAGATCGCGCCGCTGACGCCCCGGCTGGCGATCAGGCGCTCGTCCTGCAGGTCGGCGGGCAGCTGGTCGGCGGTGGTCACGCCGCCGTCGCCGTTCCCGTTCCCGTTTCCGGTGGAGTCCTGCGGCCGCGCCTCAGATCCGTGCACGGTCATGATGCCGAGCCCTCCTCCCGTGTCCGGCGCGCCGCGCGCTCGGAGACGGCATTGTCGGTCGCGCCGGTGATGGCGGCGATGATGTCCTGGCTCTTGGTCTCGCTGACCTGGAAGACGCCGTTGTTGCGGCCCAGACGCAGTACGGCGACCCGGTCGGCCACCGCCATCACGTCGGCCATGTTGTGGCTGATCAGGATGACCGCGAGACCGCGTTCGCGCAGCCGCTCGACGAGGTTCAGCACCTCGGCGGTCTGGGCGACCCCCAGGGCCGCGGTCGGCTCGTCGAGCATCACGACCTTCGGGTCGCCGAGCAGGCTGCGGGCGATCGCCACGGTCTGCCGCTGGCCGCCGGACAGGCTGGCCACCGGGATCCGCACCGAGGGGATCTTGGCCGACAGCTGGCGGAGCAGCTCCCAGGAGGAACGCTCCATCTCGATCTCGTCCAGCACCCGGCCCCGGCGCAGTTCGCGGCCGAGGTACAGGTTCGCGACGACGTCCAGGTTGTCGCACAGGGCGAGGTCCTGGAAGACGGTGGCGATGCCGAGCTGCTGGGCCTCCGCCGGGCTCCCGACCCGCACCTCCTTGCCGTCGAACACCATGGTGCCGTCGTCGGCGGTGTAGACCCCGGCGATCGTCTTGACCAGCGTCGACTTACCGGCACCGTTGTCGCCGACCAGGGCGAGGACCTCACCGGCCCGGACGTCGAGCTCGATGTTCTTCAGGGCCTGCACGGCCCCGAAGCGCTTGGAGATGCCCCGCAGCGCCAGCACCGTCGAGGTGCCGGGTGGAGCGGGGGTGGGAATGACAGTCACTCGATCAGCCTCCTGAGGCTTCGTTCTGCCCATGATCCCGGCGTGGGGGCCGTCGGGGTAGGGCGACAAGGCAACAAAACACACATCCGCGCCGGTTCCGTCCCGACCTCACTCGGGGCGGAACCGGCGACGGGGGTCAGCTCAGGCCGGCAGCGGTGCAGGCGGCCTGGAACGACGCGGTGCAGATGTCGGTCACCTTGTAGATGCCGTCCTTGACGACGGTGTCCTTGATGTTCGCCTTGGTCACGGCGACCGGGTCGAGGATCGTCGAGGGGACGCTCTTGAAGTCACCCGTCGACTCGGCCTTGCCGCCGTTCGCCAGGGCGACAGCAGCCTTCGCGGCGGCCTCGGCCTGCGGCTTGACGGCCTTGTAGACGGTCATCGCCTGGTCGCCGGAGACGATCCGCTGGATGGCGGCGAGCTCCGAGTCCTGACCGGTGACCGGCGGCAGCGGGGTCACGCCGCCACCCTTGAGGGCCGCGATCGCGCCGCCCGCCGTACCGTCGTTGGCCGCGTACACGCCGACCAGGCCGTTCTTGATGGCGCTCAGCTGGCCTTCCATCCAGGCCTGGGCCTTGTCCGGGCTCCAGTCCGGGGTGTCGAACTCGGCGGCGATCTTGAAACCGCTGCCGTCGAGCACGCTGTGCGCGCCCTTCTTGAAGTCGGCGGCGTTCGGGTCGGTCGGCGAACCGTTGATCATGGCCAGGTTGCCGGAGGTCTTGCCGGCCGCCTTCAGGGTGTCGACCAGGGTCTGCGCCTGCAGCTTGCCGACGGCCTCGTTCTCGAACGAGACGTAGTAGTTGGCGCCCTCGATGAACCGGTCGTACGCGATCACCGGGACGCTCTGGCCCTTGGCCGAGGCGACGACCGCGGCGGCGGCCTTGCCGTCGACCGGGTCCAGCACGAGCACGTTCGCACCCTGGGTGAGCGCGGCCTCGGCCTGCTGCTGCTGCTTGGCCGGGTCCTGGTCGGCGTTGCTGTAGATCAGCTCGCAGTCCGCACAGGCCGCCTTCAGGGCCTCGGTGAACAGCGGCCGGTCCAGGGCCTCGTACCGGGTCGTCTTGGACTCGGGGAGCAGCAGGGCGATCTTCTTGCCGCCCGTCGAACCGCTACCGGAGCCGCCGTCGTCGGAGCCACAGGCAACCAGCGAGACGGCGAGGGCCGAGACGGCGAGGCCGAGGCCGACGAGACGAGGTACTGACACGGACATATGCGACTCCTTGACGTGAAGGCCCGAGTAGGCCTGACCGAAGTCAAGACCCTTCCCGGCTTTGGCGTCAAGGCTTGAATTCAAGAAATAGACATATCGTTGTTACACGACCGTCTAATTGGGCAGTGACTGCGTGGCGTGACTGTGGCTGAGCAGTGAGGCGAGGTGGATGGCGCCGAGTACGTCGGCATCGTCACCGAGCGCAGCCGGCCGGAGCTCGACGGTAGCGGCGGCGCTCGGGATTGCGCAGCGATCCAGTGCCTCCCGAAGGGGGAGCAGGACCAGATCGCCGGCCTCCGCGAGGAGACCACCGACCACGATCACCTCGGGATTCAGCAGGTTGACCAGCCCGGCCACGGCCACCCCGACCCGACGGCCGGCATCCTCGATCACCCGGCGGCAGCCGAGGTCGTCGGCCAGTGCGCGCTGCACGATGTCCTTGAGTCGGAGCGGTCCGTGCGATGCGGCCAGGCTGCTGATCAGCGCCCGGGATCCGACGAACGTGTCCAGGCAACCGCGATTACCGCAGCGGCAGATCGGCCCGTTCTCGTCGATCGTCACGTGCCCGATCTCGCCCGCCGTACCGGCTGAGCCGCGGAACACGTCGCCGTTCAGGACGATGCCGGCGCCGACGCCGTACGAGAATTTCAGGTAGCAACCGTTCCGAACCCCTTGCAGTGCGCCGCTGCGCAGTTCGCCGAGGGCCGCCAGATTCGCCGTGTTGTCGAGGGCGACGGGTGCCCGCAGATAGCCGGTCATCTCCTCCGCGACGTTCACTCCGCGCCACCCCGGCAGTACGGCGTCCGACCCGGCCTGGTGACTGACCGAGTCGACCGGCGTCGGCAGCCCGAACCCGATCGCGGCAATCTCCTCGACTCCCGAACTGACGGTCTCGGCCAGGTCGGCCAGCAACCGAGCCACCCGCTCCATACCGTCATCGGCCGCATGATCAGCCTGCAGCGGCATCAACTGCTGAGCGAGGATCTCGCGAGACTCGTTCGCGATCGCAACCCGCACATCCCGCTCCCCGAACGCGACCCCGGCCAGCAGCCCACCCCCGGACGCCAACGACACCAGTACGGCGCGCCGCCCGTTCCGGATGCTCCGGGACAGCCCGACCATGCCCGCCTGATCGAGCTCCCGCACCATGTTCGACACTGTCGCGGCCGACAACCCGGAGGCGGCCGCGATCTCGACCTGCGTCAACGGCCCGTGCTGCCGGACGACCCCCAGAACGCGCGCACGGTTGGCTTCGCGCAGCGAAGTCTGCGAGCCAGGCGCGGAGCGGCTTGCGTTCATTACATAAACATAACGGATCGCGGCGTGGTTGCACCCACACACCACCCGACAACCGCCGACATGATCCTCCGCCTCACCTCAGCCCCGACAACCCCACCCCGAGACCCTAATGC
>NZ_SMKA01000107.1 GCF_004348455.1 Kribbella albertanoniae | reverse complement strand
CACCCGCCGCCGGCACTCCTGGTGCCACTACCAGCCCCCAGCCACCTACGAGACCAACACCGCCGCTACGCTCCCCTCAGCGGCATAATCCACCACCCCCCGTGTCCAAGAACCGGGGGTAAGGCCCCTTTTCTGGGGAGTCGTGGCAAAGCCGGTGGTTGGTCAGCGGCGCCGACGCGGCAGGTTGGGAATGGATCAAGCTCGTCGAGCAGTGGCTGAAACCCGACGCGGCAGTTCCGGCCAATGACCACTTCGCGCTCCTGAGTGGTGTCAACGCCTTGATCTACAGCGAAGTGGTGCGGCCGACCTACCGCTGGTTGCTCGGGCAGCGAGGGCCCACGAAGCTGCTCAAGCGAGTCAAGGCTGTTATCGATCCTGTCGGGTTCAGGCGTCTGCACGAGGCGGCCAGTGGCCTTGAGGGCGTTCACGACAATCGTCTGCAGGAGGCGCTGAATCGGGTTGCGTGGATCGTGATTCACAAGGGCGGCGGCGTCATGGACGTCACCTTGGGTGACCTGCTGGAGCTGAACGAGGCAGCGAGGGCAAGGAACCGATTGCGGGTGAGACGCCTCAACCTCACCTATCAGCTGCTGCTCGGTGCCGGTGTCCTGCCCAACGGGCTCCCGCCCAACATCCGACCGCTGATCAGCCGCGGACAGATCAGCGTCGAAGACATGGTCGACCGCTACGACCTCGCCTGCCGGCCGGTCCGCGACCTCCTGGTCGCCTACCTCAAGGAGCGGCAGCCCTCGGTCGACTATGTCACTTTGGACCGGACCAGCCACGACCTGGTGAAGCTCTTCTGGAAAGACCTGGAGCTTCACAACCCCGGCATCGAATCCCTGCGCCTGCTGCCCGACGTCGCCGTCTCCTGGAAACAACGGGTGAAGGTCCTGCGGGCCAAGGACGGCACCGCGAAGGGCGAGCGGAAGAACTATCCGGGCGTGCTCCTGCAGGTCCGGGCCTTCTACCTCGATATCGCGCAGTGGGCAGCCGAGGAACCGGAGCGATGGGCTCACTGGGTGGCGCCCTGTCCTGTGAAGGCGAACGAATGTGCTGTCCGCAAGATGAAGCTGCACCGCAAATCCCGGATGGACCAGCGCACCCGCGACCAGCTGCCGACACTGCCCTCCCTGGTCGACACGCTGAACCAGTACCGCCGGCGCTGTGAAGAACTACTTCAAGCAGCCCGGACCACAGCACCGGGTCAGCCGTTCACCTGCCGCGGCGAGCCCTGGACGCGGCCACACATGCCTTACAACCACACGTCCAAGGTCTACGCCACTGACGGCACCGGTGTGCGCCACGACCTAAGCACACGCGAAGACAGGGCGTTCTGGGCCTGGGCGCTGGTCGAGGTCCTGCGGCACAGCGGGGCCAGGATCGAGGAAACCCTCGAACTCACCCATCACGCCTTCGTGCAATACACACTGCCCACGACCGGCGAGATCGTCCCGCTGCTGCAGATCGTTCCGTCCAAAACGGACACCGAGCGGCTAATCCTGGTCTCTCCAGAACTCGGTGAGGTGCTCGCCACTGTCATTCGCCGCATCCGCACCGACGGCGCGGCGGTGCCGCTCGTCAGCGCCAGGGATATCCACGAGAAGACCTGGTCCGCGCCGATGCCGTTCCTGTTCCAGCGGCAGTACGCCTCCGAACGCCGGGTGATCAGCTCAGCTTGTGCCCGAGACCTGATCAAGAAGGTCGCGGAGGAAGCCGGATTCGCCGCCTCCGCCGGAGGCGAGGCCGTCACCTTCACCCCGCACGACTTCCGGCGGATGTTCGTCACCGACCTGGTCATGAACGGTCTCCCGCCCCACATTGCCCAGGTCATCTGCGGGCACCAGGACATCAACACGACGATGGGCTACAAGGCCGTCTACCCGCAGGAAGCGATCAGCAACTTCCGTGGATTCCTCGCCCGGCGACGATCGACCCGGCCGGGCGCCGAGTATCGCACCCCCACTGCCGAGGAGTGGGACGAGTTCCTCGGCCACTTCGAGAAACGGAAAGTCTCCACAGGTTCATGCGCACGGGCGTTCGGGACCCCTTGCATCCATGAACACGCCTGTGTCCGCTGCTCGATGCTGCGGCCCGATCCAGCCCAACGCCCCCGCCTGACCGAGATCCGAGACAACTTGATCTCACGTATCGAGGAAGCCGAACGCGAGGGATGGCTCGGCGAAGTCGACGGACTGAAGATCAGCCTCGCCGGAGCGGAGGACAAGCTGCAGGAGATGAAGCGGCTGGAGCAACGCTTCCCGACCATCCATCTCGGCATGCCCGACTTCAGCCGTGTCACCGCCAGAACCATCATCCCTGCTCAGGCCGGAACGGAGGCACCACGTTGCGAATAGGGTCAGCGGAGAAGCCCCTCCCGCTTCAAGCCGAGTCTGGATCCACCCAGCATGCGGTCGGGTCCGATCAGCTCACAGTGTCGGTCGCGGGGATGAGTTCGGCGATCAGGGCGCGAACCCTGGCGTCGATCTCATCGCGGATTGGCCGGACGGCGTCGATCCCGTGTCCGGCTGGGTCGTCGAGCTTCCAGTCGAGGTAGGTCTTGCCCGGGAAGTAGGGGCATTCATCGCCGCAGCCCATGGTGATGACGACGTCGGAGGCCTTCACCGCGTCGTCGGTGAGTGGCTTGGGGAACTCCTTGGAGATGTCCAAGCCGATCTCGGCCATTGCTTCGACGACGGCGGGATTCAGCTCGTTGGCGGGCTGGGAGCCGGCAGACCGTACGACGACGCGTCCGGCGGCGTGGTAGTCGAGGAGTGCGGCGGCCATTTGGGAGCGGCCGGCGTTGTGGATGCAGACGAACAAGACCTCGGGTGTGGTCTCGGACATGACGAGTACTCCTTGCAGGGAAGGTAGGTCAGTTGATGGTGTCGGGGTAGAAGCGACGCTTGGCCCACAGCGATACGTAGACCAAGGCGACCAGAACGGGAACCTCGATCAGTGGGCCGACAACGCCTGCCAGGGCTTGGCCGGAGGTGACGCCAAAGGTGCCGATGGCAACAGCGATGGCGAGTTCGAAGTTGTTGCCGGCCGCGGTGAACGCCAGAGTCGCGGTCTTGGCGTAGCCGAGGCGCAGCCGGTGGCCGAGGGCGAAGGAGCCGCCGAACATGATCACGAAGTAGGCCAGCAGCGGAAGCGCGATCCGGATGACGTCGAGTGGCGCGCTGGTGATCGCGTCGCCTTGCAGGGCGAACAGCATGACGATGGTGAACAGCAGCCCGTACAGGGCGACTGGCCCGATCTTGGGCAGGAACCGTGATTCGTACCAGTCGCGGCCACGGGTCTTCTCGCCGATCGTGCGGGTCAGGTAGCCGGCCAGCAATGGGATTCCGAGGAACACCAGCACGCTCAGCGCGATGGCGCCGATCGAGAACTCAGCACTCGTGGTCTCGAGGCCGAGCCAGCCGGGCAGGGTCTGCAGGTAGAACCAGCCGAGTGCGGCGAAGGCGATGATCTGGAAGACGGAGTTGATGGCGACCAGTACGGCGGCGGCTTCGCGGTCGCCGCAGGACAGGTCGTTCCAGATCAGCACCATGGCGATGCAGCGGGCGAGGCCAACGATGATGAGGCCGGTGCGGTACTCCGGCAGATCAGGCAGCAGCAGCCAGGCCAGCGCGAACATCAACGCCGGGCCGACCACCCAGTTCAGGATCAACGAGGCAACCAGTAGTTTGCGGTCGCCGGTGACGCGGCTGGTCTCGGTGTAGCGGACCTTCGCCAGTACCGGATACATCATCAGTAGCAGGCCGATCGCGATCGGCAGGCTGACCGAGCCGACCTTGACCGCGTCGAGTGCGTCGTCGAGTCCAGGGATGATCCGTCCGAGGATCAGTCCGAGCGCCATGGCGGCGATGATCCACACCGCCAGGTACCGGTCGAGGAAGGACAGCTTCGCGACGACGGCGCTGTCGGTGGGCGTGGTGGCAGTGTCGGTCACGCGGTGACTCCCGGCTTCTGGTCGACGAGTTCGGCGAGCAGGGCCTGGACTCGGGTGTCGATGTCGTCGCGGATCCGCCGTACCGCGGCCGGGCTTTGTCCTGCGGGGTCGTCGATTGCCCAGTCGTAGTATCGCTTTCCGGGCAGGACCGGGCAGGCGTCGCCGCAGCCCATCGTGACCACGACATCGGCGGCGCGTACGACGTCGTCGGTGAGCGGCTTGGGGTAGGCCTGGTGCAGATCGAGACCGAGCTCAGCCAGTACGGCGGCGACCGGAGTCTCGATGTCTGCGGCCGGGTGAGACCCTGCCGACCGGACAGTCACAGCACCGGCAGCGTGGTGCGCCAGTAGAGCGGCAGCCATCTGGGAGCGCCCAGCGTTGGCGACACACAGGAACAGCACCTGCGGGACGGGGCTGGCGATCGCGCCCTTGGCATGAGCAAAGCGCCGCGAGCCGGTCGCCCGCGAAGTGTTCAGCCAGCGCCGGGAGATGGCGATGGACTCTGGCGGTGCGGTAGAGCGCGACGTAGGACTCGTGGACGACCCGGTCGACTGTCTCGGGACTGAAGATGCCGGTGTACTTGTCGGCGAGCCGCTCAGCGGCCCGACCCAGCACCATGTCGGTGTCGAGTAGCGCGAGTTCTTCGGCAGATGTGGGCATGACGATGTCTCCCAGGTGAGGGCAGCGGTGAAACGAGGTAGCAGGCGGCGCTGTTAGCGGGCCAGTGCGGTGGTCTCAGGTACGGACAGCAGGGTGGAGATCCACTGTTGCCGGTCCGGCAGCGGCCAGTAGTAGACCCACGTGCCGCGGCGCTCGCAGTCGACCAGTCCGGCCTCGCGGAGCACCCGAAGGTGGTGAGAGATCGTCGGGCCCGACACGTTGAAGTGTGGGGTGATGTCGCAGACGCAGACCTCCGCTCCGGCCGAGGCGATGATCGACATCAGACGCAGCCGGATCGGGTCCGACAGGGCCTTGAAGACCGCCGCGCCCTCGGACGCCGTGGCCTCGTCGAGCGCCGCGACCGAGATCGGCGTACAGCAGCCACCACTGCGGCTGATGGAGACGTCTTGTTTCGACATGCGTCTATCTTGACTTCTGTCTAACCAAGATGCAAGGTGGGGATCGCTGTTTAGATGAAGATCAACATAGTGCCCGCCCGGACTACCGGCCGTAGGCACGAGAGAGGCCGGATTATGGCGACCGAGACCACCACTACGCCCGTCGGCGGCTTCGCCGGTGACCCGGCGGAAGCGTTCACACCCCCGTCTGCGGGCAGCTGTTGTGGAAGCTCCCCGGCAGGGCAGGCCGCTGCAGAGTCGACCGGCGGCTGCTGTGGTACCGACACCGCGGTCGCGGAGAGCTCGTGTTGCGGATCCGAGCCGGCCGCGGACAAGGCGACCTCTGGCGGGTGCTGCGGGTGAGTACCGCGTCGCCCGGGCCGCTCGCGGCTGAGGCTGCCGCTGCCCGCGGCGGCGCGTCTGCCGAGGCAATGCTGGCCATCGTCCAAGAACTTGCCTCGGACAAGTACCTGGGTCGCCGGATCGGTACGCGGGGCGGGAAGGCTGCCGCGCTGTGGCTGGCTGAACGGCTGGGCGGTCTGGGTGCCACGGTCACCCTCGACTCGTTCGAAGCAGGTGGCGTGAAGGAGCTGCGGGCAACGCCCACACTGATTGTCGGGCAGCGGCGGCTTGTCCATCGCCGGGATTTCGCAGAGCAGCTCAGCTCCGCAGAAGTGCTGGATCCGAGGCCAGGTCTGCTCGTGTCTGCCAACGCGGATTCGTGGTGTAGTAGCTGGGCTGTCGTTGGGGCGGCCGACGCGGAGGCCATCGCTCGGGCCGAGGCCGAGCAGGCAGCCGGATTACTGGTTCCGCGTGGGGTCGACGAGGCGGGCTGGATGCCGAAGATGATCGCGGGGCCGCCGATGGGCCAGATCGCGATCTTGTCGGTCCGCACCGACCTGCACACCGAATTGGCCCACCGTCTCGGTGAGACGGTGACTGCATCAGTGCCGATGCGCACGGTCACGGCAACCGGGACCAACCTGTACGGCGTATTCGCCGAACCGTTGCCGGGCGGTGTCACGGTGTTGCTGACGGCGCACTTCGACGGTGTCGGTGACGACCCGCTGCTGCGCCACCCCGCGGCGGGCGACAACGCCTCAGGGGTAGCTGTTGTCCTCGAAGCCGCACGGTTGCTGTCGGCTCGCCTTCCGAGTGGTGTCGGGCTGGCGGTCGCACTGCTCGACGGTGAAGAGGTCGGTGCCCGCGGCTCGGCGCGTCACGCACCGCAGCTTGCTCCCGGCACCTACGTGATCAACGTCGATGGTGCCGCCCAGCTCGGTGCTGCCGCCGCGGTCGAGGCGGGCGGACCGGCCGAGCCTTTGCTGGCTGCCATCGACCAGGCGGGCCGTCTTACCGGTGTACCGCTGCAAGCCGGCGCGATGGCCTCGGACAACCGCCGGTACGCCGCTGCCGGGCTACCCGCCATCGGTATCGGGATGGGCATGCCTGGCTATCAAACGACCGCTGAGACCCCCGACCGGGTCGAAGCGCGCACTCTCGTCGCCGCGACCAACCTCGTCACGGCGACCGTGAATCAACTCGTCAACAACTCCGCACAGCTTGGAGAAACACCATGAGCGTCACAGCTTCCGACCTGCCGGTCGTGGTCATCGGCGCGGGCCCGATCGGCCTGGCCGCTGCCGCACACATGGCCGAACGCGGCCTCGACTTCGTCGTCCTCGAGTCCGGCCCAAGCGTCGCCGCCGCGATCGACGAATGGCGCCACGTGAAGCTGTTCAGCCCCTGGCGCTACGACATCGACAGCGCCTCCCGCAGGCTCCTGGAACAGGCCGGCGGCTGGACTGCACCCGACCCAGACGTCCTGCCGACCGGCAGCGATCTGATCGACTCCTATCTCGCACCGTTGACCAAGACTCCGCAGCTGAGCGACAAGATCCGCTACAACTCACCCGTCGAGGCAGTGACCCGGCTCGGGTTCGACCGGATCCGCACCGCAGGCCGCGAAGACGCCCCCTTCCTCGTCCGGCTGGCCGACGGATCCGAGCTGCTTGCCTCGGCTGTGATTGACGCGGCCGGCACCTGGCGGCGCCCCAACGTGCTCGGCGGTTCAGGCATCCCAGCCCGTGGCGAAGCGGCCGCGGCCACCGCTGTCTCCCACGCGCTGCCCGACGTCTTGGGCCGTGACCGCGACCGGTTCGCCGGACGCCGTACGGCGGTTGTGGGCGCCGGTCACTCGGCTGCGACCACGCTGCTGGACCTCGGCGAGCTGGCCCAGCAGGTCCCGGGCACCGAGGTCGTGTGGGTGGTGCGCGGGGCCGACCAGGCCCGCACCTACGGCGGCGGTGACGCCGACGAACTGCCCGCCCGCGGAGCGCTTGGGTCCCGCCTGCAGAACCTCGTCCGGACCGGGCAGATCGAGCTCGTCAGCAGCTTCCGGATCGAAACCGTCGAACAGACCAGCGACGGACGCATCGACCTTGTTGCCGGTGAACGGCGCGTCTCCGCCGACACAGTCGTGAACTCGACCGGGTTCCGCCCCGACCACGACATCGTCGGCGAACTGCGCCTCGACCTCGACCCGATCCTGGGATCGACACGTGCGCTGGCGCCGTTGATCGACCCGAACGAGCACTCTTGCGGCACCGTGCCTCCGCACGGGGTCGATGAGCTCGCGCACCCCGAGCCGGGTTACTACGCAGTGGGTGCGAAGTCCTACGGCCGCGCGCCGACCTTCCTGCTCGCCACAGGCTTCGAGCAGGCCCGTTCCGTGGTCGCCGCTCTGGCCGGTGACTGGGACGCGGCCCGCGACGTACAGCTCGATCTACCGGAGACCGGTGTCTGCTCCTCCAACCTCGTCGACACCGCATCCAGCGACGATGCCGCCGGAGGCTGCTGCGGTCCGGCACCTCAGGCAGTCGCCCTCCCCGCTCCGGCGAGCCGTGGTCTCGCTACTGGCGTCGCCGGTGGCCTGCTCACCGTCATCGACACCAAGCCCACCACCGACTCGGGCTGCTGCAGCTGATGGAACCCGCTACGGCCGTCACCTCCAGCCCGGCCAGGGCATGCGGTGGCGGCCGTTCCGGCGTGCCACGCCGCCTGGTCGCAGCGCTAGCCGTGACGCAGACGGTCGGGTACGGCGTCTTGTACTACGCGTTCAGCGCGCTGCTCGGCCCGATGAGCCGCGACCTTGGCATCTCCACCGCGACTGCGGCGGGCGCGCTCACCACCGCCGTACTCGTCACTGGTTTGATGTCGGTGCCGGTCGGGCGATGGCTCGACGCTCACGGCGGGCACGCGCTGATGACGACCGGGGCGCTGGTCGGCGCGGTCGCGGCCGTGGCCTGGTCGCAGGTGCAGACAGTGGCGCAGCTGTACGCCGTGTTCGCGGTCATCGGTGCCGCGTCGGCGATGGTGCTGTACGAACCGGCCTTCGCCGTCGTGGTCGCCGTCACCGCCCCGGCGTCCCGCACCCGTGCACTCCTAGGGATCACCCTGGTGGCCGGATTCGCCAGCTCGATCTTCATCCCGCTCACCGGTCAGTTGCTTGAGGCCACCACCTGGCGCCACACCTTGCTGATCCTTGCCGCCGGGTACGCCGCGTTCGCCATCCCGCTGCACGCGGTCGCGCTTCGCCGTACCGGCCCACGTCATCGCGCCCACCCAGCCCCGAGTCGTCCCAGAGCCGCAGTACTGCGCGACGCCGGATTCTGGCTGCTCGCGGCCGGGTTCGTGCTGCACTCAGCAGCGCTCGCCACCATTGCCGTGCATCTCGTTCTCTACTTGATCAGCCTCGGCCATCCACCTGCGGTTGCCGCGACGCTGGCCGGGCTGCTCGGCCTGCTGTCGGTGACCGGTCGTGTCGTCACCAGCCTGTCGCTGCGATGGTTGCCGATGGCCACTATCGCTGGGATCGTGCTCGTCGTCCAGGGTGCGGCGATCTCGCTGCTGCCATTCACTGGCAAGCACCTGGCAGGCGCAATCGTGTGCCTGGTCCTGTTCGGGCTCGGCTTCGGCGTTGCCTCGATCGCCACACCGGCGATCCTGCTCGACCGCTACGGATCCAACGGCTACGCCACCACCGCCGGAACGCTGGCCACACCGGTCATCATTGCCAAAGCCGGCGCACCACTTGGCGGCGCTGTCCTGGCCGGTTCCTCCGGATACCGCCCCGTCATCCTTGCCGTCGCTGCCGCCTGCATCACAGCAGGTCTGTTCATCGCGGCGTCCCGGCGCGTGCCGCCGCCGAACCGGGCCTAGCCGCGCCGCAACTGTCGCGCCAACGCACCGATGACGAACCGGGCATCGCGGTGTACGCCGCGCAGCGTGTTCGATGAGAACGACCGCTGGAACTCCACCCCCAGGTACCCCAGTCGGGGGTGCGTCGTCGACAACCCGCGCCGGTGCAACGGAAGACCGTCCACGTTCAGCGCGCCCAGATCGCGCAAGTACGGAAGGTTTGGGCGGTAGCCGGTCGCGAACAGAACCACGTCGACGGGCTCGCGCTCACCGCCAGGCCACACGACACCGTCGGCGTCGAACGCGGTGAACGTCTCGCGCCGCGGCAGTTCATCGGACTCGATTGCAACCTGGTAGATGCCGGTGTCCAGTACCGGCGTCCCGCTGAACAACCGCGCCAGGACAGCCGGTGGCAGGAGGTCGAGCTTCAATCTGCCCAGCCAGAAGTGGATGTCGTGTCCGCCGCGGACCTGCGGCAGGAACTGCACCGGCGCCCTGGTCGCCAGCGTCACATCCGCCACCGCCGCGAGCTCGTAGGCGACCTGAACTGCGGAGTTCCCGGCACCGACCACCACAACCCGCTTCCCGGCGTACGGCTGCGGTGAGCGGTAGTCGGCGACGTGGTGCACGTCGCCGCCGAACGACTCCCGGCCTGGGATCACCGGCACGAATGGGTTGCTGAACGAGCCCGACGCGGCAACCACAGCCGCCGCGCGCACCGTCTCTCCAGCGGCCAGGTGTACGTCGAGCCTGTCGCCGGCCTGCGTGACGCCGGCAACCGTCGTACCGGTTCTGATCTCCGCACCTAGGCTCGTGGCGTACTTGTCCAGATGCTCGACGACCTCATCGCGCACCGGATACCGATCCGGGTCACCGGCAAACGGCATCCCTGGGAAACCGCTGTAGCGCGCAGGCGAGAACAACGTCAACGAGTTGTAGTACAACGGCCACGATCCGACCGGTCGTTCACCAGCTTCCAGCAGTAACGGCCGCAGACCGGCATCCATCGCTGCTCGAGCGCCAGCAAGGCCGGACTGCCCGGCGCCGATGATCACCACAGGTTCAGAGGTAAGAGACATACAGCAAACGTACCATCATATTCTAATATGATGGTACGTAGGTATGAAGCTAGGCTAGAGGCAACGGGAGGAGTGGGCGATGGCCGCACGCACCAAGAGTGAAGCGCAGGCGTGTGCTGCGATCGAGCCTGTCGAGCTGGCTGCTGCAACCCACGACTTCCTCAAGGCGCTGGCCAGCCCCACCCGGCAACGCATCATGCTGCTGTTCGCCCGGGGTGCCGAACTGTCGGTCAACGAAGTCGCCGAGCACGCCGGCGTCAGCCAATCGGCCGCTTCCCAGCAACTCGACCTCCTTCGCCGCGGGGGAGTTGTCACCTCCCGTCGCGACGGCAAAGCCGTCCTCTACCGGGCCGACAAGCAAGGCAGCGCCGCAGCCCTCGCCGACCTGCAGGCCTACCTTCAAAACTGCTGCTGACCGACTCGCGCCGGCCCGCCGTGCCGTCCGGCCCGGATACTGTGACCTCGTCCAGGAGGGGGAGGGAATCGTGGCTGCCGAACCAACGATCGGCTCATCAGTGCCGAGCTCCGTGGCTCGATCGCTGCCGCTGGCGTTCGCTGCGGGAGCCGCGATCGGAGTTCTGGGCGGGATGATCGGACTCGGTGGGGCCGAGTTCCGCCTGCCGCTGCTGATCGGGCTCTTCGGATTCATCGCGCTCCAGGCCGTGATCGTGAACAAGGCGATGAGTCTGATCGTGGTGCTCACCGCGCTGCCCGCCCGGCTGCTTGCGATCCCGCTTGCCGACGTGACATCGCAGTGGGCGGTGGTGGCGAACCTCCTCGCCGGCAGTCTGGTGGGTGCCTGGGTCGGAGCTGCCTGGGCCACCAAGATGCGATCCGCGACTCTCTACAAAGTCCTCGCCGCGCTGCTGGTTCTCATCGCCGCCGCGCTCGCCACGTCACACTTAGGGCCTCTCGGCACACTGAACCTGTCGCCAGTCGTCAGGCTGATCGCAGGCTTGGTTGCCGGGGTGCTGATCGGTGCCGTCGCCGCGCTGATGGGAGTGGCCGGCGGCGAGCTGCTGATCCCCACCATCGTGCTGCTCTACGGCATCGACATCAAACTCGCTGGAAGCCTGTCTCTGGCCGTCTCGCTACCGACCATGCTGGTCGCGTTCGCACGCTACTCCCAAGACGCGAGCTTCCAGATCCTGCGCGACAACAAGACCTTCGTCCTGACGATGACGGGCGGGTCCATTGCCGGCACCCTCCTCGGAGGTTTACTCCTGGGCCTAGTCCCGGCCGTGGTCATCGTTCCACTGCTTGTCGCGCTCCTTCTCGCCTCGGCGGTCAAGGTTTGGCGCCACCGTTGACCAGCAGATCCGTGACATCGGCAGCTGCGAAGAGCACGCCGTGACGCATGACCTGTTGCTGGCCGCACTCCTCATCGTGGCATCGTTCGCAACGGCGCTGTTGTCGGCCGTGGCAGGCTTCGGTGGCGGCGTGTTGTTACTGCCGGTGTTTGTTGCCGTCTTCGGTCCTCGCGATGCGGTCGCCGTCCTCACCGTTGCGCAGCTGGCCAGCAACGGCAGCCGGGTCTGGTTCAACCGCCACGAAGTCGACCGGCGACTCGTCACGATCTTCGCCGTGGGTGCAGTACCGGCCGCAGCAGCAGGCGCATTGCTCCTGACCAGCGCACCGCTACCGACCCTGACCCGGGTCATCGGAGCGTTTCTGCTCGCCATGGTCATCTGGCGACGGATCCGCCCGCACACCGCACGGGTGGGTGATCGCGGGTTCGCTGCCCTCGGCGCCGCATCGGGATTCGGTTCTGCGCTGGTCGGCAGCGTTGGTCCGATGGTCGCCCCGTTCTTCCTGGCCCGCGGCCTGGTCCGCGGGGCCTACATCGGCACCGAAGCCGCCTCAGCCGTCGTCATGCACCTCACCAAGCTGATCGTGTTCGGCGCAGCCGCCGTCCTCACCTGGCATACCGGACTCATCGGCCTCGCACTCGCCCCCGCAGCAGCCGGGGGCGCCTGGGCCGGCAAGAAGGTCCTCGACCGGCTACCCGTCAACGTCTTCATCATCCTGGTCGAAGCCGGCCTCATCATCTCCGGACTACTGCTCCTGATCACTGGCTGAGCCCCTCAATGCGCCGAGAAGACTGATTAGTAGGGATGCTGAAATCGAGGTTGCATCCGGTACTGGGGTACAGGTTTACCGTCTAGGTATGTGCACCTCAGCCTCGAACACTTCCGCTGCCGGCCTGAACTGGGTTCCGGCTTCCTGCACGCTGCCGACTGTCGAACAGCCGATCCGGGTCGCCGAGTTCGACGACCTGTTCACCGCCTCCGTCCAGGGCGCGGAGCGTATCGACGCCACCACGCTGCGGCTGACTCTCGCTGCCGCTGCGGAGGCCCGGGCGCGGGATCTGGCCGGCAGGGAGAGTAGCTGCTGCTCGTTCTTCGGCTTCGACTTCATTCCTGCGGGCGACGTTGTGGAGATGACGGTGACCGTTCCGGCCGCGCACGCCGCCGTGCTGGATGCCTTGGCCGCCCGCATCACTGCGGCGGCAGGGCTCGGCGCGCCGGTGGCCGGCTGACATGAGCATCGTCAACGACGGCGGTTTGCGGTCGGGGCAGGTGGCTGACGCGGCCGGGGTGAACCTGCAGACGTTGCGCTACTACGAACGCCGGGGCCTGCTTGCCGAACCCGACCGCAGCCCAGGCGGTCACCGCCTTTACCCGCCGGAGACGGTGACTGTGCTGCGGGTGATCAAGGCCGCACAGCGGCTCGGATTCACTCTGGAGGAGATCTCCGACCTGCTCGAGGCCGGTCGTCACCGTCACGGCAAGAAGCGCGACGAAGGCCTGCAAGCCCGGGCCCGGGAAAAGCTGATCGACGTCGAGGCCAAGATCGCCGATCTGACCGTGATCGCCGCGTCGCTGCACACCGCGGTGGAGGCTGGCTGTGACGACCTCATCGACTGCGCGCAGAACCCCACCTGCCCCCTCCCGTTTGCCGACCTCGCCACCCACACCAGTTCGCAACTGAAGCTGGTCGAACGATCGGACACAGACCGTGGTTGCTCCTGACCGCTCCACCAAGACCCGACGGCCGTGGCAGCTTGCCCGGGCCGGTGCGGTCGCGGTCGGTGCCTGTGCGGTGTGCTGCGCTGGGCCGGTACTCGCCGTACTTGGCGGCCTGTCGATCGCTTCGCTGGCCGGCGCCGTGTGGATCCCAGCCCTCGTCGTCGTCGCGGTCGTGGGGCTGCTCGGTGTGGTCTTGCTGGTTCGTAAGCGCCGCCGCGCCACCTGTGCCACGCCCGCCGGACCAGTTGACGTCGGTATGCCGACTCGCCCGACGCGGGCCGGGGCAACCACCGCAGGCGACACACCGGTGGATACGTTCTGACCTATGACGATCGCCAAATCCATCGCGCTGTTTATCGTGGCCGCCATCGCGGAGATCGGCGGCGCTTGGCTGGTCTGGCAAGGCTGGCGTGAGCACAAGGGTCTGTGGTGGATCGCCGGCGGCATCCTTGCCCTGGGCGCCTACGGCTTCGTCGCGACCTTCCAGCCAGACCCGAACTTCGGCCGGATCCTGGCTGCCTACGGCGGCATCTTCGTGGCGGGCTCCCTAGCCTGGGGAATGCTCATCGACGGATTCCGACCCGACCGGTGGGACGTCGCGGGCGCCGCGATCTGCCTCATCGGGGTCGCCGTGATCATGTACGGCCCGCGGAACGCGACATGACCACGCTGGCCGATAACGCCAGGCGATCCACACTCCGCACCGGCTTGACTAGTGCAGAGAAGATCGTTGACGCATTCGCCCGGCTGTGGCCTGACCTGGTCAGTGGCCTGGTCCTGGTGGACGCCAGCGACCCAGTCCTACACACGGCATTGGACGAGGACAAGCAGGTCCTCGTCGACGGCCGGGAAGGTGAGGCATGGCGGATCTCCTATCCAGAAACGCTGGACAACTTCGAGCCGGGACCGCAGCGGCACATTGAGACCGTGGTGATCGGTTCGGCAATGTGGCGCTGGCTACCGGTCAAGGAGGCGGAGGAGTACCGACCGCTGTCGTTGGTCGAGATGGATCAATGGTGGCACCGTCACCAGCTCCAACTGGCGCAGCGCTGGTCCGGTCATCTCGTGGTGCCTCACTTCGCGGGCCACCTTGTGCAGAAGGACTCACCAGACCTCGTCGCGGAGGTTGTCCGGAGTATGGCTGCCGCGAAGGGCGGCGCGGTGCAGCTGGACCAGCCCGCTGTCCTTCGAGCAGGCGGGACGGTGCGGGTGAGCGTGCGGGACGAGGCGTTCATCGAGTGGAACGCGACGGGCCCCCGCACCGATGGAGACTAGCGAACTCCGGGCCGAGCTCGAGCGGCGAGCGGCGCTGGATCAGGAAGCCCGCTGCGCGGTGGATGGCTGGTCAGAGGACCCTCGCACCGAGTTGTGGACTGTGGTCAACGAGGTCGATGCCGACAACACCCGCTGGCTGCTCGAGGTCGTGACCGAGCACGGCTGGCCACGGATGTCCGAGGTCGGTGAGGAAGCGGCCACGAACGCGTGGCTGCTGGCGCAGCACGCGGACAACCAGCCGGAAGACCAACTCCTGTTTCATCACCTGATGGCGGCGGCAACGGAGGCGAGTGAGGCGCCGTCGAGGCTGTTCGCCTACCTGGAAGACCGGGTGCGGACCAACGCCGGCCAGCCTCAGCTGTACGGCACACAATTCATTGATCATGGTGAGGGCCTCGAAGTACAACCGATCGAGGATCCTGAAGGACTGGCGGCCAGACGCGAGGCCATGGGGATGGAGCCGTTCGAGGAGAACGAGGCGAGGATGCGTGCGATCTGGAAGCACGACAGCGAGCAGAATCCTACTGAGCATCCCTCCAGCGACTGAGTGCCACCGAATCACCGCGGGAGGCAGCGACAAGCTGTCAGGCGTAGACAACGTCAGCCTTCTCGCATGTGGTGAAGCAGCAACAACGCCGCAACGGTGTTGGCCGACTTGATCTCTCCGGTACGCACAAGGTCGGGCACTTGCTTGAGCGGAACCCACTCACGACGGTCCGACTCGAAATCATCCACCGGATGACTCACGTACTCGGCTCCATCGGCCCAGTAGATGTGATGCAGCACATCCGACAGCCCGTTCGCTGGCTCAACTGTCATCAAATGCTGCAGAGGTCCGGCCCGCCATCCTGTCTCCTCCAGCATCTCCCGCGCAGCAGCCTCGACGAGGCTCTCCCCATCATCAACAACACCGGCCGGCAACTCCCAGCCCCACGTCTGCGTAATGAACCGATGCCGCCGCAGCAGCAGTACTTCGTCCTTCGCATTGACCGCCGCAGTCAACGCAACCGGCCGCTGACGAATCACGAAGTGGTCGAGATGCCGCCCATCGGGCAGCTCGACATCCGCGAGATTGACCTGAAACCAAGGGTTTTCATAAACAGCCCTCTCACCGAGGTTCTTCCACTCCATCAATCGTCCTTCATCTGAGCAGTTGGAACCGAAAACGGGTCCCGAATACTACTGACGCCGCGGGCACGGATCGTCATCACACCCTCACGCTGACGTGCTGAACCTGATGGCCGGTGCAGAGTCCCGCCTCCGTCGTCCTCGGCGGCTATGGTTTGGATCCTCACCAAGGGAGATCCATGAGCGACAGCGACACTCCGGCCGTCCCCGTGTGGACACTGTCCACATCCGAGGCCGTCGGCGTTCCGGCAGTGCCTGACGGAGAAACGCTCACCGAGGAACGCCTGGCTGAACTTCGTACGGCGCTCGTCGCGTTTACGTCGACCCCGATGGTGACCCTGGAGGCCCACCCGTTGCCGAAGAGACGCGCCCACGCGGCGGGCCTGCCGCTCGACGCTGTGAGCCCACTCGCGCTGGAGCTTTCGCGCCTGGTAGCTGCGAACGCCAAGACTGTGTCTGCGGTCTCGCAGGTCGCGGAATCCGGCGAGGTTCTCTACCGAATGGTGGTGCCGGCCAAGGTTGCCGCGCAGCTTGGCAAAGGCCTCGTGAAGCAGATGCGGTCCAAAGCCGTCGCGAACGGGGTGTACGACGGTCTGGTCGACGCTGCGACCAATGTGTCGATCGCGAAGGCAACCTTCGTTCCCGTCGGAAAGGCGGCCTCCGGTGCCGGCACCGCGACGGCCGGCACCACCGCGGGAGTAGTTGCCGCGGGAGGTGCGATCACTGTTGCCGCGCCCCTGGTTCTGATGGCAATCGCGGTCGGCGCGAGCGCGTATGCCGACCAGCAGCGCCAGAGGGCAATCGAGCACATCGCCGATTTGCTGGAGAAGTTGCACGACGACAAGTTGGAGCACGAGCGTAGCGAGCTTGATGGCTGCCGCGACGCTATCGACAAGGCCACTGCTCTCTTGCTGGATCGCGGAAAGGTCGGAGCCTCGCTCGGCCTCGACTCGGCTGTTCACGCGATCAGCACGGCAACGGAGAAGGCAGTCCGTCGGGTGCAGAAGTGGGAGGACGCGCTCCGCGCGATCGTTGACAACCGCGTCGAGGTCCCCGATCTGCAGGCTGCATTTCCAGGCATCGCTGAAGAGGGCGGCGAGTTCCGTACACATATCGAGCTAGCAGCGCTCGCCATCGCGCTGAAGCGTCGCGTAGTCGTCCTGCAGGGCGTGGAGGCTGGTCAGAGCGACCCCGAAAACCCGTTTGAGAACTTTGTCCGAAGCCTGAGGGTCGATCATCAGCGGATCGACGAGTTGGAGGCACGCATCGACAACGTCCTTCTGCGGCTCTCGACTCTCGAGTTGCGGCCTCCAAACCGCCTGATCGACAAGGTCTTGACGAGGGGGCAGGTCGACAGCCTTCTCGACACCTCCTACCGCCTCAGGGCCTTCGGCCGCGGAGTCGCCGACACCGGTCAGACGACAGATGTCGTCATCGAGATCGAGAAGCACAGTGACGGGACCCTCATGGTCCTTCCGGCTCGCGCCTGCACGGCCTGAGGCATCCGTATCCACAGCGGATCGCCATCGAACGAAGGCCGCCAAACTCTCTCGCAAAGTGATCCCCAGCGCGGTAGCGCTGGGGGGCTGCAACGAGTTGCTGAAAGTGTCGGAGCCGTGTCGTAGTGTAAGACTCTTGGGAGACCGTGACGTGCGTTCGGAGATTAGCCGGCTCAGTGAATCGTTCCCGGCGGCACCCGGACACGAAAGGTAACGGGGAGGCAGAGGTGGCGCAGGCTCCTCGTCGTTTGTCTCCACAGGTGTCTGTGCGGGACGCGTTTGGTGCGGCTGTCCGTGATCTCCGGGAACGCCGAGGTCTGTCCCAGGCTGACCTGGGGTCGTTGGTCTTTGTCAGCAAGGATCAGATCGGCAAGGTCGAGAAGGCCATGCGCTGGCCGACGCCCGAGCTCATTGCGGGCCTTGACCGTGAGCTCGGTGCTGCGGGATTGCTTCAGGCATTTGAGCCGAGTCTTCGCTCGCAGCGCCGCGTCGCTCAACCTCCGTTGCGGCGAATGGAGACCACGCTTGAGCGGGCCGCTCTCGACTGGCTCACAACCTCTACTGGCGAGGTTCGCATCCTTGGGTCAGGTGCTGAGGTCGATGAGGAGGAGGTTGAGACGGTCGCCCAGCAGTTGACCCGATTCAGAGAGCTTGACCACGAGCATGGAGCCGGTCGAACTCATCAACTGGTCTCGAACTATGCGGCTGTCGACCTTGAACACCTGTTGGCTCGTACACCGGTTGACGAGGCGACAGCGACGACGTTGTATTCGACAGCGGCGGGCTTCTGGGAACTGGTCGGATACCAATCAATCGACCTTGGGCGTGACGAGTATGCCCGGGAGTGCTACCTGCGGGCTCTGGAGTTGACGACGGCAGCTGGCGATCGGCTTTACGGCGGGTACCTCTTGTCGGTGAGCAGTGCTCACCTTGCTCTTCACGGCGGCGACGTCGACCAGACGATACGGATGGCTCGAACGGGTATCCATGGAACCGCTGATATTGCGGAGCCGACAGTCCGCTCTGCTTTCGAGGCTGTGTTGGCGAGGGGCGAGGCTCGCCGGGGTGATGAGAAGGCGGCTACCAAGGCACTGCTCAGCGCCGAGGCCAACTTGGCATCCGCAGAGCCAGACAATGCCCCTGCCTGGATTGGGTACTTCACTCCGGCCTACTTGGCCGACGAGATGGCGCATAGCTTCCATGACCTTGGTCACCAGGTGCTTGCCCAAGAGCAGGCGGGCGAAGCTCTGAGTCAGATTGCTTCAGGCCACGTTCGGCGACTTGCCATCGACACTGCACTGATGGCCTCTTCGCTGGCGAGGGCCGGCGATCCGGAGCAGGCATGCGCCGTGGGGCGCCGGGCGGTCGATCTGGCCGCGCAGACGTCATCTGCGCGTAGCCGGAGTCGAATTGATGAACTACGCCAGGACCTTGTGCCCTTTGCCGATCTGAAATCGGTCGTCGAGTTCGGGGACTACGCACGCTTTGCGCTGGCCGACTGATCGAGCAGTCGGCGAAAGAACGCCAGCTCTGCGTCGAGCACCTTCGCGGTCAGGTCGGGCGCGGCGAGCGTGTGGCTCGAGGTGTCCAGGATGAGTAGTTCGTGATCGGCTCCACGTGCTTCAAGGTCTGCGGCTAGTCCGAGGGTGTCCTGCGCCGGAGTGATGGGGTCGTGAAGCCCGTGCACAAGGAGAACTGGGCATTCAATATCGGCGGAACTGACGGCGATCGATCCTTCTGCAAGCGCTGACGCATGTGCGCGCTGGAATCGCGGCACGCTGGCTTCCCATGTCCGCGGATCGATGATTGGTGACCGAGCCGCAGCACCACGGAATGGCCCGCGGCCGGCAGCTCGAAGGGCTGTGTAGCCGCCGGCACTGGATCCGCAGATGAAAACCTCCGCGGGAGACGTTACTCCGCGGGCGATCAGGTACTGAGCGACCGCAGCGCAGTCCGCCACGTCATATGATCCCCACCGGCCGTACAAGCTCCGTCGGAAGTCTCGGCCGTGTCCCGTACTTCCTCGGTAATCGACGTCTGCGATGGCGAAGCCGTGACGAGTGAAGAAGTCGGTTTGCGCGTCACGTCGAAGGGATATCTCGTCAGTGGGTCCAGGATGTGCGCGGACGATGACGGGAGCGGTCCACGTTCCGTCGGCATCTGAGGGTGGGTGCAGGAGGAAGTCGATGCCGTCCACTGAGAGTCGCTGAGGCTGGCTGTGCTCATTTGTGGGCGGCTCTTGCCCAGCGACAACTGAGTGCGAGCCATCCCTGTCGACCAGCACGACGGACGGCGAAGTGGTTGGCGTAGCGGCGATCATCGCGACTGCGTTGTTCAGCGAGCAGAGGTAGGGCTTGATTGCGGTGTAAGGCAGGTCGAAGGTCTGTGAACGCCCGCCCGCGTCGATGAGCACCAGGTGGTCCTGAAGGTCCCGGCGAACTCGGATTGCCAGCGCTCCGTCGTCCAGGAATGTGTAACTCCGATAGCCAAGTTCCCACGGTGCAGCCGCGCAGTCAGCGGCCGTTGGCGCCACGGCATCTATACGCTCGCCATCCCATTTGTACAGGTTGAGCCAACCTGTGCGGTCGGACATGAAGTAGAGGTGCCCGTCGGGACCCCACTGAGGCTCTGTGACCGATTCTGAGATCCCGCCGGCGACGAGCACCGGGACACCGAGTAGGCCTGCATGATCGTCGTATGGTGCCGCCCAGAGTTGGGTGCTGTCCCAGGGCATCTGATCGAGATCCCAACTCAGCCAGGCGAGATTGCCGTGCCCGGGTTGGGGCGAAGCCAGGAAGCCTGATGACTGCCGAAGCCGGCGCACGTGCCCAGTAGCGGCGTCGACGCCCACCAGGGAATCTCCATCCGTGTCCTCGCTCAGAGCAAGGATGGTTCTGCCGGCCACCACCAGGTCACCGAATCGGTTTGAGGACGCCTCGGTCAGCGGCGTTGCTTTCCCAGGAGTCAGCTGGTGGATTCGGCCGTCCTGCGCTGAGATGCCCCAAACTCCGTCTGCGGACACCGCCGCTGATCCTCCGCCGTAGGCATGCGTGTCATTGCCCACCGCAAAGCCCCGCGGCGCTGCGAAGCTGACGCCGTCGCTTGCGGTCCACCTGACGAGTTGGTCGCCATCCTCGCTCGACTGCACCCAGAACAGCGTGTCGGCGTGAGAAGTCAGACCATCGAACGCCGCAGGAATCGCCACGTACTGATGCTATCGAAACTGCCTTGCTCAGCAGGTACCAACTCCTCGCGACGGCTGCATGCGGACAGTCGGCCTGTCCGCATGGCGCATCTCGACTCTCGCTCGCCGGATGCCCAGACTCAAAGAGGTAGCCGCAGGAAGCGCTACGTGACCACCAACTCAGTTGCCCAACTGGCATTGAGTCCGTGTGCGACAGGGAGCAGGACATCAGATGGCAACTGCATCGGAGGAAGCGCAGCGGGCCGCCATGCCGTGCCCCAACCACCTCGCGGCACGGCGCCGGGGACTCCCAGATCCGGCGTACGGGCGTACTGCGATTAGGCGTCCGCCCGTAGGCCGTTCCACTTCCGAGGAGCAGGCGAGTGCTCCTCGGGCGACGCTGTCCGCCACCTCCAGCACTCCAACCCCGCGGGGGTGGCGGGCTGCCGTTCTACGCCAATCAAGTAAGTCGGGAAGTGAGCGCCGTCATGGGGGAAGTCGTTCAACTGCGGCCCTTGGTGCTGGGCTATGCCACGCTCGCGCCATTCGCTGGCCACGGGAAATACACGGCTGTGCAGGCGTTGCTCTCGAGCTACGCGCAGAGGGCAGGGCTGCAGCTCGGGACTGTCTACTTCGAAAGCACCGGCTCGCTTCCCCTCTTCGAGCATGACAACCAGGCTCCGGCCTTCGACAGCCTGGTTGCGGGCCTCAAGCATTCCTCGGTGACAGGCGTCTTGGTCCCTTCGCTGGATGCCTTCGGCGAAGAGAAGGACAAGCGTATCGCTCAACTTGAGGACGACCTTTGCGTTGTCGTACACGCGGTCGACGCCGAAGACGTCCACGATCCCCGCGACTGATCCGCGGGCCACGAACGGCGAGATAGGAGCGCAGTCCCTGCTCTGCACCTACTTCGTCTTGCAAGGAAACTCCACCACTAGAAGAAGGAGAATCGCATGAGCACCGACATCGTTGCCCCGCCGTTCGGGGCGCGTCACCTTGCTTCGCCGAAGAACAGGAACAAGATGGAACCGTCGATGTCGTACAGCGCGAAGCTTCAGTTGAACGTGGAAGCAGGCGGAAACCCGTACCACGCTCTCGCTGCATCGTTGCCCGAGACCAGGACCGAGACCGACACCGGGGACGGTCAGCGCCCGGGTTCGGATAACGACACAGACAACTACTGACATGGCCACAGTCCTGGTACTGACCGGCCGTAGCGACATCACGGCCGACGCTGTTGTGGACGAGCTGACGAAGCGGCGGGCCAAAGTCGTGCGGTATGACACGGCGGACTTTCCGATCGCTTCGAAGGTCGCTGTCACACTCGGTTCCCAGGGCTGGCAAGGAACGCTCACCGGCGACCACCCCATTGAGCTGGAGTCCATCAGCTCGGTGTGGTGGCGCCGCCCCGGCGAGTTCTCCATCCCAACGGAATGGCCCGACGAAGCGCGAGCATTCGCAGCTTCGGAGGGCCGGGTTGGAGTGCTCGGTGTCCTCGGTTCCTTGCCTGCCCGGTGGATCAACCATCCTTCTCGCGACTCCGCTGCCAACTACAAGCCGGTACAGCTCGCCGTAGCCGCTCGCGCTGGCCTGGACGTTCCGCGAACGGTGATCACCTCTGACCTGACGCACGGCCGCGAGTTCATCGGCAGCGACGAGGTGATCTACAAAGGGCTGAGCGGAGGTGTACTCACGCCTGACCTTTACCACCGCTACATCCCGACGACGTTGTTGCGCGCCGACGATGTGGACGAGGGGTTGGCCGGAACTGCGCACTTGTTTCAGGAGAGAGTCCCAAAGGCGTTCGAGGTTCGGCTGACCGTAATCGGAGACCGTATGTTCCCGGTTGCGATCCACACCGATACCGAGGCCGGCAAGCTCGACTGGCGCACTGACTACGCCTCGTTGAGATATCAGCCCGTCGAGATGCCAGTCGATATCGAGAAGGGCGTTCGTCAACTGATGGACGAGATGGGTCTGTTCTTCGGTGCCCTCGACTTCGCCGTGACCCCGGACGGTCAGTGGGTGTTCTTCGAGGTGAACCCGAATGGGCAATGGCACTGGCTCGCGGTGAAGGCCGGTGTCCCGATGGTGGAAGCTATGGCTGACGCCCTGCAAAGAAAGGACCAGTAAGCGTGACCGACTGGACTGAAGCCGCAGACAAGCTCGCCACACAGGTGACCAGCAACGCGCCGGAGTGGCGCGACGCCGTGACTGCCACGCCGCGACACGTCTTGGTACCGAGGTGGTGGGAGCCGACCAGGAAACACCCGTTCGAGTGGCAGCTAGTGACACCGGATGCCGCAGATCCGTTGTCACAGGTGTACTCAGACGAGACCCTCGTTACCAGGGTCGGCGCATTGCACGCGGACCACGCAGGGCCGGAGGGACGTGCACACGGCGCCCCAACCTCATCGTCAACCCTGCCGGGACTGATCGTCCGCATGCTCCATCTGCTCGATGCAAGGCCCGGTCAGCGGGTGCTCGACATTGGTACCGGCTCGGGATACTCGGCGGCGTTGCTCGGCTATCGCCTCGGCGACAACCGGGTGACCAGCGTCGATGTTGACCCTTACCTGGTCCAGATTGCGCGGGAGCGTTTGGCGACCTTCGGGCGGGCTCCGGAGATTGCAGCCGTCGACGCAACAGGCGAGCTGCCCGGAGAGGACTACGACCGGATGATTGCCACGGTCTCGGTGCGCCCCGTACCGGCCTCATGGTTGTCAGCCTTGCGGCCTGGAGGCCGGATCGTGACGACCATCGCCGGGACGTCACTTCTGGTCTCCGCTGAGCTGGGGCGTGACCTCGTGGCGCAGGGCCGCGTCCAGCTAGACCCAGCCAGCTTCATGCGCACGCGGACCACCGTCGATTATCCGGCCCGGTTGGACAACGTCTATGCCGCGGCTCGGGATTCGGACGGCGACCAGGTACGAAGTCTCACGCAGCCGGTGCCGAATCTCTGGACCGACTGGGAACTGCGAGCGCTCTACGAGCTGGACAGTGCCAACATCGAGCACCGCTCGGCCACAGATGACAACGGAGATGCGATCCTCTGGCTACTGGCCGCGGATGGTTCATGGGCACGCGCCGAGGAAGGTGCCGGAAGGGTCCACCAAAGCGGTTCGCGTCGGCTCTGGGACGACCTCGATCGGGTCCGCGCGAGATGGGAGGAAGCAGGACGTTTCCCGCTCCACCAGTTGGACGTCGAGTTCACCCCAGAGACGACCAGCGTCACCAGCCCGGACGGCTATTGGACCATTCAGTTGTAGCGACACGGATTGAACATGCAGTGCAACTCGCTGACCGCTGACGAAGGGATCCTCGTGTCCGACGAGACCATCGACCAGGACGCTACAAGCACCATCGCCTTCGCCTACGAAATGGGCGTCCTCAAGCGCCTCCGCCGCGCCGGCTGGTGGCATGTCGGTGTCGGAGACCCCGAATCGGTCGCCGAGCACAGCCTCCGCGTTGCTCAACTCGCTGCACTGATCGCGGCCGAGGAGGGTGGCGATCCCGCCCGGGCCGCGTACCTGGGCATGTGGCACGACTCCCAAGAGACTCGCATCGGCGACATCCCGCACAGCGCCCGCCCCTACATCGAGGCCGCCCCCAACGAACGCATCACCGAGGCCAAGTCACAGGTCTCCCCGAGAACGCAGCCAAGAGCATCCGCGAGGCAGTCGCAGAGTACGAAACCCAAGACACCCTCGAAGCCCGCTGTGCCACAGACGCCGACCGCCTCGAGTGCCTCTTGCAAGCCGTCGAATACCGCGAATCCGGCTACACCCGAGTCGACGGCTGGATCGAATCCTCACGATCCAGGATCCAGACCGAGTTCTGCAAACGTCTCGCGGACGCGGCCCTCACCGTCTCGCCTGTCACCTGGCGCGACCGCTAGTGCCCGGAACTGAAGGGCCGGTTCTGGATCGGATGCTAACTGCCGCTGCTTCCTGCGGGGAGCAGTGGGATGCGCAGCCATCACAGACCGCGGTCGCCGAGTCTCACGAGTCGAAGTTTCGCGTCGGCTACCCGCTCGCTGCCCATGCCATGAACCACGCCGGCACGGCCCTCGCCGTCTATAGGCGGCATCCCCTCGTCGCGGCGAGCAGTGCGCGCATCGCCCTCGAGAACTCGTTAGCGGCTCAATGGGTGCTGCTCACCCGCGATGGCGAACGGATCCTTGTCAAACACATGGAAGCGCTGTACCTGACACGCGCGCGAGCCTTCTCCGCCGCCATGGAGGACCCGAGCGAACTCGCTGACATTGCAGCACGGAGCGCTGCACCTGGGCGCGAACGACAATGGAGCGCCGAGCAACTGTTCAAGCGATTCGCCGACAATAACCTGTTCTATGACATCTACCGCCAGTTGTCAGGTGCTGTTCATCCCTCTTACGAAACCATCCTGGCCCATCTTGATTTAAGGATGCCGGCATCCAAACAAACAATCAGTCGGAATGGCGACCTCAACCGAGACGAAATAGCAGCCACAGCGTTGGCGATGGCTTCTGTCTTCGCCCTCGACTTCTTTGAAAGGTGCCTCAAGGAGCCGCCACGGCCGTCTCCCGTCGCGGCCATCGCCGAACTGGCCGGACTCCCTTACGACCTCGGCTTGAGCGATCAGATGCCAGAACTGCAGCCGGGGGTGCAAACACCTACCTGATGCGCATGCCGGAGATGACTCGGGCTATTACGAGGCGCTGGATTTCCGACGTACATTCGAAAATGGTGTAGATCTACTTGTACCTGGCTGCCCTGCCCTAGCCTTGCGGTGCTCACTTCTCGTGACTCGGTGAGATCTGCCGACCAGCATCAGTTTACGAGCGGACCGGTATCACATGGCGGCTCTTGCGGACGTGCCATCGACCGGGAGCAGCCCGACCACGCCCCACCCGACCAGGGCTGCCATCAGGGGGCCCGCCGTCAGAGCAGGGTCGAAACGGCCGATGGGTGGGGCGTCGGCGGGCCGCGGTTCGTACCAGATGGAGCGCCTCGGCGTACCGACCGAAAGTACGAGGGAGAGGCCGTGCCATCGGCCAGGTGAGGTCGGGCCTCTGGGCCGATGTGCCCGGCGTAGGGCTCAGCGATCGTGGACGTACCGATCCTCACCACACACGGAGCCCAGGATGAGCACACGTCAACCCACCACAAGCCTGGAAGACCAGCCGATCCCGGTTCGAGCCAAGCTTGCCGCAGCGTGGACAAGCTTCATGTTCCTGTACGCCTACGTGGACATTCTCAACTTCTTCACGCCCGGCGTCATCGAAGACCTCCTCGCCGGTAAGGTCTTCGAGTTCGACCTGTCCCAGACCTTTTCAACCACGGCTCTGACCCTGGTGGCCATCCCGATCCTGATGGTCGTGCTGTCGATGACGCTGCCTGCCCGGGCGAACCGCATCGCGAACCTCGTTGTGGCCTCGCTCTACGTCCCCGTCACGGCATTCAACGTGGTGGGCGAGTCCTGGCTGTTCTTCTACGGTCTTGGCATCGCGCTGGAACTGATCCTTCTCGCCCTCATCCTGCGGTACGCCTGGACCTGGCCCCGCGCCGTACCGTCGGCAGCAAGCCCGGACCGTACACCGGCGGGGCGAGCTAGCCGGTCGGCGTGACCCGGTTGAATCGCAGATCACGCCGAGCACAGGTCGTCGAGAGGGCGCGGTAGCGCCCAAGGGCGGGCGGCAGCCCGCAGGGAAGAAAGGGGCGGGTGGGGCCGGTGCGTAGCACGCGACGTAGGAG
>NZ_SMKA01000106.1 GCF_004348455.1 Kribbella albertanoniae | reverse complement strand
GGGTTGGGCCGGGCGCGGCTGTGTGGGTTCCGGGGCCGTTGAGCGCGACTATGAACCTGTTTGCGGCCGTGCATGCGGAGGTTGTCGGGGCTCGGGTCGTGGGGGAGCCTGGGGAGGCGACTCATGCTTGTCTGACTCCGGCTCAGCTTGATCGGCTGGGTGGTGAGTTGGGGCCTGAGGTGGTGATCTGCGTGGCGGGGGCTCGGTTGGAGCGGCGGGCTGCGGCGGCGAATGTCGTGCACTACTACGGTGCTGCTGAGTTGTCGTTTGTTGCTGCGGGCAGGCATGGCGAGGACCTGCGGCCGTTCGACGGGGTGGAGGTCGAGTTGCGGGACGGCGAGATCTGGGTGCGGTCGCCGTACGTGTGCCTCGGGTACGCCGACGACGCCGCCGGCCCGTTGCGGACCGACTCGGACGGGTGGGCGACGGTGGGTGATCGTGGACGCTGGTCCGGTACGACGCTGCGCGTGCTCGGTCGACCCGGAGCTGTCACGACAGCGGGCGCGACTGTGGTGATTGCGGAGGTCGAGGAACGGCTTGCGAGTGTTGCGCGGGGGCCGGTGGTGGTCTTCGGGGTTCCGCATTCGGTGCTCGGGGAGGTGCTGGCGGTTGCCGTTGTGGTGGAGGCCGATCTGGCGACTCTGCGCGAGTACGCGCGGGAACACCTGCCGCCATCACACCGGCCGCGGCGCTGGCAGGTTGTCGACGAACTGCCTTTGACGCCTGGCGGGAAGATCGATCGAGCGAGGCTGGCACGTGTCTGACGTCTTCATCACCCATGCACTCCGGACGCCGATCGGCACCGCAGGCAAGGCGTTTCGCGATGTCCCGGCCGCCGACCTCGGTGCCGCAGTGCTGAAGGAACTACTTCCCGCCGGCCACGTCGAGGATGTTGTCCTCGGCAACTGCATGGGCCCCGGCGGCAACGTCGCCCGAGTAGCTGCGCTGACCGCAGGCATCGGCGATCACGTACCGGCGATGACCGTCGACCGCCAATGCGCGAGCGGACTAGCGGCAATCCAACTCGCCAGTGGATCCACACTAGGGTTTGTGTTGGCCGGTGGAGTGGAGAGTGCCTCGACGGCGCCGTGGCGGTTTTGGCCTCCGGTGGGGGATTCCGAGCCGGTCCGCTACGAGCGCGCACCCTTCGCCCCCGCTGACCGGGATCCCGAGATGGGCGCCGCCGCCGACACCCTGGCCGAGTTGCACGGAATCACCCGCGACCGCCAGGACGAGTACGCCGCCCGATCGCACGGGCGGGCGGCGCAAGCGCAACTCGCTGGAGCGTTCGACGCCGAGATCGTTCCGGTCAACGGGCAGACGGTTGATGAGCGGATCAGGTCTGGGCTAACGGTTCAGCGATTGGCGAAGCTGCCGGCCGTGTTTCGTGCCGACGGCACAGTGACTGCAGGCAACTCGTGTGGCATCAACGACGGCGCCGCGGTGGTCGCACTGTCCAAGACCGGCCCCGGACTGCGGGTGCTGGCCGCCGCTTCCGCAGGCGTGGATCCGATGTTGCCCGGGCTCGGAATCGTCCCCGCTGTACAAAAGGTGCTCAAGGCAACTGGTCTGAGCATCGAGCAGATCGACGTCTGGGAGTTCAACGAAGCCTTCGCCGGTCAGGTGCTCGCCTGCTGCGACGTGCTCGGCCTCCCCGACGAACGCGTCTGCACCCAAGGCGGTGCGCTGGCACTCGGCCATCCCTGGGGCGCGAGCGGCGCCGTACTGGCGGTGCGGTTGTTCAGTCAGCTGGTCACGCAGCAGAGCGGTCGGTACGGCGTTGCCGCGATCGCTGCCGGTGGTGGCCAAGGTACAGCGATCCTGGTCGAAGCATGCCGCTGATCGAATTCGCCGAGGTCACGCACGCGTTCGGAGACGGCCAACCCGTCCTCAAGGACATCACCGTAGAGCTGACGGAACGGCGCATCGGCGTCATCGGCGCCAACGGCTCCGGCAAGTCGACGTTCGTCCGGATGATCAACGGCCTCGTCATCCCGGAGGCCGGAACCGTGCGCGTCGACGGCGACAGTACGGCGAACCAGGCGCGCCGGATCCGCCGCAAGGTCGGCTTCTGCTTCACGAATCCGGACTCGCAGATCGTGATGCCGACGGTCGCCGAAGATGTTGCCTTCGGCCTCCGTCGGCTGCGTCTCTCCAAAACCGAAGTACAGCAGCGCGTCACCGATGTCCTCGCCACCTACGGCCTGACCGAGCTTGCCGATCGCCCAGCGCACACGTTGTCCGGCGGGCAGAAGCAACTGCTCGCCTTGGCCTCCGTCGTCGTCACCGAACCAGAAGTCCTTATCCTCGACGAGCCGACCACATTGCTTGACCTGAGCAACGAACGACGGATCCGCCACGAGATCGAACGCCTGGACCTGCAAGTGATCCTGGTGACTCACCACCTGCACCTGCTGGACGGTTTCGACCGCACACTGGTCTTCGACAACGGCCGTCTCGTCTGCGACGACGAGCCGGATCAGGCCCGCGCGGCGTACCGGAGCCTCGCCTCATGAGCGACCTGATGACGTACGTCCCCGGTACGTCGATCCTGCATCGCACCAAAGCCGGTACGAAGGTACTCGCTCTGGCCGTGGTGTCGATCGCGACCGTTGTCATCGACAACCTCTGGTTGACCGCGGCCGCACTTGTGCTCGCGGCAACAGCTGCAGCTACAGCACGCATGCCCCGCAAAGTCCTCGTCAGACAGTGGAAGGCCTATCTCCTGATCGTCGTCCTGCTCGGCGGCTACCAATGGCTGACCGACGGTCCAGCGACTGCATTCCACGTCGCAGGCGGCCTGGCCGCGCTCCTCGTCCTCGCCGGCGTGATCAGCAGTACGACGCGCACGACCGAGCTGCTCGACCTCGCCGTCTGGGGCGCCACGCCACTCAAACGAGTCGGCGTCGACCCCGAGCGCTTCGGCATCGCCCTCGCCCTCGGCATCCGCTCAGTCGCGGTCGTCTTCGATCTGGCCCGGGATGTCCGAGAAGCTCAACTGGCACGCGGACTCGGCTTCAGCCTGCGGGCGTTCGCCGTACCGCTGGTAGTCCGTTCGCTTCGTCAGGCCGACGGATTGGCCGAGGCCTTGATCGCGCGAGGCTTCGACGACTGACGCCGCGGCAGCAAATCCGGTACGGCGCGATGGACGGCTTCGGCGACGACCGTCGCGATGACCGCCTTCACGCTGTCCCCGATCAGGAAGAACGCGCTGCCGGTGATCGCCGTACCGAGGTCGAGATGCGCACGCCAGGCCGTGACCGGGATGCCGATGCAGTACAGCACCACGATCCCGCCGAAGACGATGCTCGGTAGCCCCAGCCACATCCGGTACGGCGCTCCGAAGCGGTACACGAGAGTCCCGATCACGAACGCGGCCACCGGGAACCCGATCAGGTACCCGGCGCTCGGTCCGGTGAAGACTGCCAACCCGCCCCGGCCGCCGGACAGCAGCGGCAGGCCGAGCGCGACCAGCGCAAGGAACAGCAACATCGAGAGCCCGCCCCGGCGACCGCCGAGGATGGCACCGGTGATCATCACACCCAGTGTCTGCACGGTAACCGGCACCGGGAACCCGAACGGTGACACCGCCGGCACCAGGCCCATTGCGCCGACCAGACCCGCAAAGGTCGCAATCAACGCCAGATCCCGGGTACGCCTCTCAGAGCTCATGCCGTCATTGTGCCTGCTCACGGGAGCCGTGCTGTCAAGAGCGTGATCACCGACGTCGAAACGATGGGCGAGATGACCGAGGGTCCTTACGTTGTTCGGCATGGCGACGAACTGGTCCAGACGCACTTTCCTTGCCACTGGTAGTGGCGCACTCGCGGCAACCGCGGTCCCCAGCGGGACGGCGGCCGCTGCACCGGCCATGGCACCCGCCGTGGCTGGGTTCGCGGGAGTGGAGCCCGATATCGAGCTGGCCAAGCTGTGGTGGCCGAATCCACGCAACGTCTGGACGCCGATCGGCTGGAAGGACCATCTGTTCCGGTTCAACGTCACCTACAACGGCAGCGTGATCGGCGCGCCGTCTCCGCTCGCGCGCAAGATCAAGGAGTTCGAGACAGACATCCACGACGACAAGCACTATGTGAAGGACCGGCTGCAGCTGGACATGACGCCGTGGGGCGGTAATGCCTTCAGCAAGACGAAACCGGAGCACCCGCTGCCGCGGATGCCGGACCTGTATCCGGGCCACTTCTACGTCTACCGCGAGGACCAGGGGCTGTACGGCCGCGGACGGCAGAGCTGGGCCGACCACCCCACGCCGGTGCTGCAGACGGAGTGGACGTTCTCCGAGGCAGGGCTGGTACTGCGGCAGTCGGTGTTCGCCCATGCCCTGAACGGCGCCGACGTGGTGACCGGCGAGGAGCCACTCTTCGCGTGGATCCGGCTCGAGGTGATTGCTGCTGATCCGCGGCTGGTGCGGCCCGACAGCGTCTACGGATTCGCGATCCGCGTCAGCCGGGCGTACTACACCCAGGAGCTCCCGTACAACTGGCAGGACGGCATCGTCCTCACCGGCTTCCCGGAGCTGGCTCCCTTCACCTACACCCGGTGGACGAAGGACCTGAGCGCCGGCGGGATGACCGGCTTCTCGATGTGGCAGCCACGCGGCCCGCAACTCGGCGTACTGGCGAAGAGCGGGACGCCGGCACCCGAGTTCCTCCAGCCGAAGGACGCCGCCAAGCCGATCTACGAGATCGCGGCAAGGCTCAAGCCGGAGGTGGGTTCGCGGGTCGACATCCTCCAGTGCATGCGGCCGGTGAACGAAGAGCGCGAGTTCATGCCGGAGATCAACCTCGGGTACGACGGCGCTCTCGCCGACTCGAACCGTTACTGGTCGCGCAAGCCCGCCACCGCGGCCACGGTCAGCACGCCGGAGAAGTACGTGAACGACCTGGTCACCCGGAACATCCAGTTCTCCGAGGTGGTCGCGTGCAAGGTGCCGGGGCAGACCTACTCCACCTTCCTGACCGGTTCGATGGGGTACGACGTTCTGTGGACCACGCCGACGTCGATGACCAGCCACATGTTCCTGTCCCTGCTGGGCCATCACGACACGGTCGCGAAACACCTCGACCTCTACCTCGACGACCAGGGCCGGAAGAAGCCCGAAGGGACGGCGTACCCGCAACATCCTGGCTATTACGCGACGCCGGACGTCGTGAAGGCGATCGACTGGCTGCCCGATCACGGCGCGGTGATGACTGCGGTTGCGACCCATGCGTTGATGACCGGTGACCAGGCCTTCGTCGACAAGTGGCTGCCGTCGCTGCTGAAGGCCTGTGACTGGGTGGAGATGGCCTGCAGTCTGACCGGCCACGGTGGTTTCGAAGGGCTGCCGCCGGCGGCCGAGGCGAGTGACGAGGAGATCACCGTCCAGAGCATCTGGGCGACAGCCTGGATCTACAAGGGCCTGGCGACGACGCTTCGGCTGCTGAAGCGGCTGAACCACGAGCGGGCGCCGGCGCTGACGACCCGTGCTGCCGACTACCGTGCCAGGGCCAGTGCCGCGCTGGATGCGATGGGCCGGGTGTCGCCGAAGTGGCGTCACCCGGACGGCAACGACTACCCGATCTATTCGCACAACTTTGTTGGGCCGGCGGGTGCGTTCGGCGAGGCGATGCGGCTCGACGTCGGCGCCATGGTGATGGTCTGGGCCGGGCTCCTGCCCGCGTCCGACGAGCGGATGGTCAAGTACTGCGACTACTTCCGCGTCGGCCCGAACGCGAAACTCTGGAACGGCGGCTCCCGCAAACACCCGCTGGACGCCCCGATCCTCGAGCACGAGATCTCCAGCTTCGAACCGATCTACAGCTGGAACATCTTCCACTCCTGGCAGCTCGGCGACCGCGCCAAGTTCCTCGAAGGCCTGTACTCCCTGGCCGCCGGCGGCGTCTCACCGCAGACCTACATCCCGTTCGAACACCGCGGCGGTATGTCGGCCTCACTCGGCACACACGCCACCATCTTCTCGCTGATGCGCCTGGCCGTGGTCGACGACAGCCTGTCCGAGACCGATCTCAACCTCCTCCGCCTCTGCCCGATGGCCTGGCTCACCACCAACCAGGACACCGTGTTCGACAAGATGCCGACCGTCTACGGCCCCGTCTCCCTGAAGTTCCGCCGTACCGGCAACACCCAACTCACCCTCACCTGGACCGCCACCTGGCGCACCAAACCCCAACGCCTCCTTGTCCACGCGCCCCCCGGCTTCACCACGATCATCATCAACGGAACGACGCACGCCGTCCCAGCCGAGGGGTATGTCGCAGTACCGATCTAGAGGGGTTTTGCGTAGCAGAAGGTGGAAGGCTGGTCGACGTACTTGCCCCAGGGGTCGGTACGGCGGTAGCCGCTCGACTCGTAGAGCGCGATCGCCGCGGGCTGCAGGTGGCCGGTCGTCAGGCGCATCACGGGGTGCCCGGCCTCTCGGGCCACGTGCTCGAGGCACGTGAGCAGGACTCGGGCGAGTCCGCGCCCACGCGCCTCGGGCGAAACGTACATCCGCTTCACTTCACCGTCACCGGCGTGCTCATGGTCCGCCTCGAAGGCCTGTACGGCGCCGCAGCCGACCGCGGTCTCGTCATCCAGCACCACGAGGTACCGGGCGCCGTCCTTCACCTGCGAGCGCCCCTCCGCGCCGTACCGGCCGACGAGTTCGTCGAACGCGGCGGCCAGCAACCGAGCCAGCTCCGGATCACCGACGGGCCGTTCCTCAATCACCAAGTCAGTCGCCACGCCCGCCAGTCTAGAGTCGGGCGGCGGTTCGCATGGCGTGGAAGACCTCGGTGTTGTCGAGGACGCCGCTGAGGCGGTCGGAGCCGGGGCCTGAGGCGGTCAGGGGAGTGTCGGCGCCGGTGTGGCTGTTGGTGGTCCAGTCGACGGCGAAGCGGAGGTTCGAGCCGGGGATCGGGAAGGGACCTTCCTGGCGGGGGTCGGTCTTCTCCTCGTCGGTGTCGTAGTCCTCGATGCTCAGGCCGCCGGTCTCGTGGTCGCCGTTGATGATGACGAGGGTGTCCGGGTGCTTGGCGACGAAGCGCATGACCTCGGCGACGGTGGTGTCGAGGGCGCGGCCGGCGTCGATCACGCCGCGAGCGTTGTTGTCGTGGGACAGGCCGTCGGTGCCTTCTTCTTCCAGGAAGAGGAAGAAGCCGTTGGGGTTCTGGGAGAGGACGTCCAGGGCCTTGCGGGCCATCTGCTGCAGGGGGACGCGCGGCGCGTACTTGCCGTCCTCGCCGTAGTCGACCATGTCCTCGTTCGCGAAGAGACCGAGCAGGCGGTTCGACCTGGTCGTGCGCAGTTCGTCGGCGTTGCGTACGTAGGTGTAGCCCGTGCGCTGTGCCTGCTCGACGAGGTTGCCGTACGGGCTGTTGCTCTCCTCGCCCGGCTTGTCCGGCCACTGACCGGGGTTGCCCTTCGGGAACCACCAGTCTTCACCGCCACCGAGCAGTACGTCGGGCCTGATCTTCTCGATGTATTGCCTGGCGATGTCGTTCTGCAGGTCGCGGCTCGGCACGTGTGCAGCGAAGGACGCCGGTGACGCGCCGGTCACGGTGGCAGTGGTGACCAGGCCGGTGGACTTCCCCGCCTTCTTCGCCAGTTCGAGGATCGTCTCGACCGGGCGGCCCTTCGGGTCCAGGCCGATGACGCCGTTGTTGGTCTTGTGGCCGGTGGCCAACGCAGTGGCCGACGCAGCCGAGTCGGTGACGACCTCATGCGGATCGACGGACGTGGTCCGCACCATCCCGGCGATCGGCAGTTTGTCGAGCTCCAGTTCGCCGTACCGGCCCTTGGTGGCCAGCCGGATCAGGTTGCGCTGCCCGGGGCCCAGACCATCACCCTGGATGTAGATGATGTTCTTGGCGACACGGGGTTTCTTGGCCTCCTGATCCTGCGTCGTCTGGGCGACGGCGACCGCCGTACTGCCACCGAGAACCGTCAACGCCACTGCCACGGCAAGACCGCGCATATCGCCTCCTGGCTAGAGAATGATGATCAGAACTGCCCGATGAGTACGGCGCCACCGGCCGCCTCGTCATCGGTTCCGTACAGCACCTGGTCGCAGGAACGCGACAGGCAGGTCAGCGCCTCGATCTTGTGACCCGGGTACCGGGCGAGCTCCCTCGTGGCGAGCCCGATCGAGCCGTCCTTGCCGAGCTTCCCGGCCAGGTACACCGCGGAATCGAACGGTCCGTCATCGCCCGGATCCGAGGCCGAAGTGACCAGCACCCGGTTGTCGTCGGTGATCTCGACATCGGAGATATGCCGTACGTCGGTCGCCGGATACGGCACGCGGAACGGGATGGCCTTGACCTGCCCGAACGACGCCCTGGCGACATCGAACGGTGCCGAGTACAGCGTCGACGACCGGACATCCTGGCCGCGATCCGCCCACACGGCGTACAGGCGATCGCGGACGACCTTCAGCGCGAAGCTCTCGTAGTTGTCACCCGGCTGACCGGCCGGAACCTGGAAGGTGGCCAGCACCTTGAGCCGCAAACCCCTTAGCTGGAAGACGAATCCCTTACCGGCACTCGCCAGCGCGACGTACTCACCCGACCGGCCCGGCACTGGCTCCACAGCTTCCAAGTCGACCGGCAGCTCATCCGGCCAGGCGATCGGCTCGACCTTCTCGACCTCGCCGTCGTCGAGCCGGACCCGTACGGCGCGGTTCTCGCCGGCCTTCTTGTTGTCCCGCACGACCAGTACGTCGTCGCTGTCGCCCAGTACGGCGATTCCGCTGACCCCGGCCGTCATCCCGTCGCCGATCTTGTGCCAGCCGTCATCTGCTCGCGGGGCTGCAGTGCAGGGGAGCGAACCCGCGCGGAGTGCGTGGCCGCCGTCGTTGCCGTCGTTGGCCCACACGACCTGCTGGCTGCCCGCCGTACACGCCGGCGCGATGGCGAAACCCTCGTTGTTGTAGTTGGGCAGCTGCGCCGGCCGATCGTACGTGGCGTTGACAGTGAACTTGCCGTTCACGATCGACAGCGCCGCGCTGCGTCCCTGGCAGGTGTTGTCACAGGTCGACCAGAGCACGCCGGTCTGCGGCTCGAATTCGAGTTCCATGGTCGTCGCGAACCCGCCGGCGAACGAGGCCACGCGGGTGAAGTCCTCGCCGTACTGATCCAGCGCGTAGGCGTAGACCATCCCGTTGTCCTCGAGCCCGACGAAGTACAGGCCGGTGCCGTGATCGGCGTACGAGCTGGGTCTGTAGGCGGCGTCGGTGTTCTCGTCGCGGAAACCCTTCGAGGTCAGGAACGAGTCCGGCACCCAGGAGATCGCTTCGAGGCCGGAGTTGTCGTCCACCTCGGGAAGGTCGGACGTCAGATCCATTCGGCAACAGCGTTGACAGATTTCGCCGTGGAGTTCGGGTTGTAGCGGAGGACCTTCAGCAGGCTGGTTCCGCTGTCATCGCCGTCGCGTTCGGTCGCCACCAGCAGGCCGTCCGGCGTCCGGACCACGCCTTCGGCATCGGGATCGCCGGTGCCGTCGTGATAGTTCAGCGTCCGGCCGCCGACGGCATCCGGCTTCCAGCGGGTGCCGTCGCGGACCAGCCGGTATAACGTACTGGGCCCGTTTTTGACTGCCCACAAGACATCTGGGCTCTCGAACGAGAGCCCGCTCAGGTTCGTCCCGAACACATTGCTGCCATCGGCAACAGTCACGGCCGGGCCGCCGGGCCACGCGGTGGCCGCGTGAGCTGGGGCGGAAACCAAGGACAACGACACCGCGACAACGACAGCGGACACGGTCGTACGGCGGAACTGGGACACGTCGCGCTCCTTCCGGCCAACGGGGGCGGGGCTCGGTGAACGGCAGCGGAACAATAAGGAAACTTTCCTAACAGAAATCAGACTGTACCGACCGGCTCCGCTCTCGGCAACCATCCCATTCTGGCGGCGGCGGAATAGCGCGGGCGGCGAAGTGATTGACAACTGAACCGACTACTCCCTGTGGAGGCACAGCTTGAGCAACGCCGATACCGTCATCGTCGCGATCCGGAGCGGCTACGAGCGGCTCGCGGATCTGGTGAAGAAGTTCGACGACGAGACCCTGGCCGGTCCGTCGGCGGCCACGGAGTGGGATATCGCGCAGGTGCTGAGCCACCTGGGCAGTGGCGCGGAGATCATGACCAACACTCTGCAACTGGCCGTCGACGGCCAGCCGCCCGCCGCCGGCGACTTCAACCAAACGGTCTGGGCCCGCTGGGACTCGTCGTCACGCCGTGAACAGGCGGACGGCTTCCTTGAGTGGAACGACAAGTTCCTCGCGCAACTCGAGTCGCTGACCGAGGATCAGCGGGACAACCTGCGGATCGAGTTCTCCTGGCTGCCCGCCCCGATCGACATCGCGCACTTCGCGCGGATGCGCCTCAACGAGCTCACCTACCACTCCTGGGATGTCCGCAGCGCCGCCGACCCCGAGGCCACGCTCGACGCTGCCGCAGTCCCCGAGATGCTGCAGACCGATGCTGACCTCAGCTGGGTCAGCAAGCCGGCCGAGCTGAACGGCCAGACCGCCGTACTGACTGTCACCACGACCGATCCGTCGAAGGAGTTCACCCTGCGACTCGCCGACCCGGTCAGCCTCGAGGCGACTCCCGCCGCTGAGCCCGACGGCACGCTCACGCTACCCGCCGAGTCCTGGCTGCGGCTGAGCGCAGGCCGCCTAGCCGCAGACCGTACGCCGAAGTCGGTCGAGCTGACCGGCCCGATCAGCCTGGACACCCTGCGCAAGGTCTTCGCCGGCTACTGAGCCCGTACGCCCACGGGATGATCTTCATCCCGTGGGCGCCGGCAATCAGGGGTAGCTGACGACGTTCACTGGGACTGTGCCCGGTGGTGTTACTGCGCCGGTGTCGTTGATGACGTGGGTGATCGTGCCCTGGTAGTTCAGGGATACCGTGCAGAGGCTGTGGAAGCGGACGTTCGCGTTGTTCGGTGCCTCGAAGGCGTTGTAGGCGTTGACCGAGGGGTTCACGTTGAAGAAGTTGTAGCTTCCCAAGCCCCAGGCCTCGTGTGAGGTGACGTTGTCGCCGACCTTGTACGCCGCGTAGCCGTTGCGGCCGCTCGGTCTGTTCCAGCTGGCCTGGTTCGGGACGTCGTACGGCATCTCGTTCTGGAAGAAGATCGTCTTGCCGCCTTGGCCGTTCCAGATCACCTGGGTCTTCTGGTAGTGCTCCACGAACAGGCCGGTTGCCAGCACATTGTTGCCGTTGACAATCACTCCGGTATCAGCGGTCGCCTGGGTCCAGCCCCAGGTGCCGGCGTTGCCGTGGTCGGCGCGCCAGGCCCAGATGTGGTCGATGATCGTGTGCTGGCTGTTGACGACCAGGCTGGTGGTCGCGTGGCCGGCGATCGATCCGCCGATCCGGAAGAACACGTCCTGGAGCGTGGTCGGGTTCGCGGCATGGTTCGCCGACGAGCCCGCGGGGCCGACGGTGAGCAGGGCCGCGGAGTTCGTCGTACCGGCGTCAAACAGCAGGCCCTTGATGCGGACGCCGTCGACGTCGGCGATCTGCATCGCGTTGACGCCGTTGTCCGGGATCAGAGTCGGATAGCCGATGCCCAGTACGACGGTGTTTGCCCTTGTCACGTTGAGCGTCTGGTTCAGGTGGTAGATGCCCGGCGTGAAGAACAGGTTGCAGCCCGACGCGAGGGCCGAGTTGATCGTCGACGCGGTGTCACCGGCCTTGACGACATAGAACTGGCTCATCGGGATCGACGTACCGGGGGTTGATCCGTTCGCCCAGCTCGCTCCGGAGGCGTTGGTCCGGAGCGAGGGCGTGAACACGCGGTACTTGCCCGCGCCGTCGAGGTAGAGATACGGCACGTCGCGTGAAACCGGGGTGGTGGCCAGCGTGGTCTCCGGCGGGTTCGGGAAGGTGGTCGGCGGGGCGCCGGGAGTGCCGGAGAAGACCATGTTCCAGACGCCTCCGGCCCAGCTGCCGAGGTTGCTGTCTCGCGTGTACCACTGCTGCTGCGAGATGGACGCGGTCTGCCCGGACACCTTGGAGTCGGCGATGTAGCCGCCACTCGCGAAGCCGTAGCTGGCCGGGTAGAGCTGCAGGTTGCCGCGGATGTCCATCCGGCGGAACGGCGCTGCCTGCGCGACCGCCCAGCGGTTGGAGCCGCCGATCGGGTTCACTGCCATGTTCTCCGCGGAGCGCCAGAAGTTCTGCAGCGCGACGCCCTTGTCCGACTCGTTGAACGCGTCGACAGTGATAGCGCCGTTGATGACCACGTCGCCCGGGTTCTGACCGAGACCCGCGACCGACGTGTAGTAGCCGACATCGTCGTGCACGCTGTACGCGCCGGGCTTGAACAGGTGCGCGATCCGCCCGGTGCCCATCTGGTGCGTGAGCGTGTCCTTCTGCGCGTTGAAGTCGGCATCGAGCTGCGCCTGGATCGCCGTCGACGACATACTCGGGTCGAAGATGCGGGTGTTGGGCCCGAAGTTCGGTACGTCGGGCTGCGTCGTGCAGCTGATTGGCGTCGTACCGATCGTGTAGGTAGCGCTCGCCACGGCAGAGTTCGTGAGACCGGACTTGATTCCGATCGCATTGACCGTCCGCGTCGAGGGCACGCTGATCGGCCCGCTGTACAACGTCGACGATGCGGTCGGCGTCGAACCGTCCACCGTGTACCGAATCGTGGAGCCGGCCGTCGCGGTCGAGATCGTCACCGTCTGGGCCGTCGCATAGCTGCCGCCTCCTGGAGAGAAGGTCGGCGTCGCAACGGACGGAGTGGTCGTGCCATGCGTGTAGCTGAAGTGCGGTGTGTCGTACTGCGGTCCGCTCTTCTCGTACGTGAACCAGTAGTCGATAACGCTCCCCGACGACAGATTGCTCACGGTCTTGCGCCACGTACCGCCGCTGAGATCCATCCGGAAGTTCTGCTGACCTTGGCCCGCGACGATGTAGTGGACGTCGACATAGACCGCCGCCGTCGTCGGGGTGAAGGCAATCTGGGCCTGCGTCGCGTTGAGCGACGTAACCGTCTGCGTGTAGTCGTCGGCCGCCGTCGCTACGCCACCCACCAGGAGGCTCGAGCAGACAGCCAGCACAACCGACACCACGACCGCGCGCCACCGACTACGACGTCGGTGAACTCGTTCGGAACTCCGGATCACGGGGAACCACCTCCGGGGCGGTAGAGGGGACGACAGGTGAGAGCGCTCTCATTTGAGCGGACAGTAGACCGATTCCGCCCCCTGCGGAAGAGCTCGGCCGCGTGGACCGTGATCGGCCTGGGTACCCGGTCAGGATGAAAATGCCGGAGGTCGTCCCAGTGGAGGAGTGGCAGCAGGCCCGCGATGCCTTGCTGGTCAAGGAGAAAGCGCTCACGCGGGCTCTGGACGCGTTGGCGGCGGAGCGTCGACGGCTGCCGATGGCGCGCTTCGAGAACGACTACGTGTTCATCGGCCGGGATGGGAAGGCGAGCCTGACGGAGCTGTTCGAAGGGCGCCGCCAGTTGATCGTCTACCAGATGATGGACCTGGGCACCGACGAGTACTGCAACGGGTGCTCGAGCTTCGTGGACAACATCGGTCACCTGGCCCACCTGAACGCCCGCGACACCACCTTCGTCGTGGTCTCGGACATGCCACCCGAGCAGCTGTTCGGGTGGCGCCGGCGAATGGGCTGGACGATGCCGTTCTACTCTTCGCACGGTACGACGTTCGTCGCCGACTGCGGCCTCGGCGATGGCTTCGCCCTCAGCGTGTTCCTCTGTGACGGCGAGCAGATCTACCGCACCTACGTCACCCAGGGCCGCGGCGTCGACCGGCTCCGCGCCGACAACAATCTGCTCGACCTCACCCCCTACGGCCGCCAGGAGGAGTGGGAGGACTCCCCTCCCGGCTGGCCGCAGGACCCAACGATGAGCTGGCTACGCCACCACGACGAGTACGACGACTAGGGTGTGGGCAGGTTGAGTGTGCAACCAGCCCACAAACAGCCCACACATTCCCTTGTAAATAAGGGGTTCTGAGCTCGAAAACTGTCGGTGGACGTGGCTAAGCTTTGAGGTATGGAAATCTTGGCGATGCCCCCGGTGTACACCCAGAGCGTCAGCGAACTGCTGGCGCGTCTGGACACCATTCAGGCTGCCAAGGCCCTGCTGAAGGCGGACGAGCTGCAGACCATGGGCCGGCTGGAAGAGATGGGCGCAGCCCAGGACATGGGGGCCCGGGACACCGTCGAACTGGTCTCGGAACGCTACCGGCTCGACCGTCGCGAGGTCCGTAAAGACCTCGCCTTCGTGGCTGCTCTGCGTAAGTACCCGGTGGTGGCGGCTGCGATGGCTGATCCTGGCGATCCGACGCGGGCTGAGGTCGTGCGCCCTGACCTGGCCAAGATCGTCGTCAATACCTTGGAGAAGGCCCCGTCGAGCACGCCGGTTGAGACGTTGGCCGTGGCCGAGGAACAGATGGTCAAGATGGCCCGGGTCTCCAATCCCCGCGAACTCGCCAAGTTCGGGCAAGACGTACTGGCCCGACTGGACACCGACGGCCCCGAACCAGCAGAAGACGAAGCCGCCAGCAAGGAGTTCCTGCGGCTGCGGCAGACCGACGGCGGCGTCAAGTTCACCGGATTCCTGGCCGGCGCCCGCGGCGAACAACTCCAGACCCAGATCCACCAAGGATCCAAGCCCCACAAGACCATCGACGGCGAACGCGACCCGCGGACCCAGGACCAGCGACAAGCCGACGCACTGAAAGCGACCATGGACGCCGCCGCCGGCAACCCGGACCACCCCGGCGTCCCGCACATCACCGTCACCATCGACTTCAACGACCTCAAAGCCGCCCTGGCCGCGGCCCCAGCCGCCTTCGGTGGCGGGACCGGCGACCGTACGAGCGGCGGTGCAGTGGGTGAACTGGTGTTCGGTGACAACCTGTCCGCCGGTGCCGTCCGGCTCCTCGCCTGCGACGCCGCCGTCCTGCCCATCGTGCTGGGCGGCGACTCCCAGCCCCTCGACGTCGGCAGGGAGCAACGGTTCGTGAACCGCTACATCCGCCGTGCTCTCAACAAGAGAGACAAAGGTTGTGTGGTGTGTCAGGCACCGCCGTGGATGTGCCACGCCCACCACCTGACCCATTGGGCCAACGGTGGTCCGACCAGCCTGCAGAATCTCGCGTTGCTGTGTTCCGCGCACCATCGCGCGGTCCACGACGGCCAATGGGCGATCTCGATCACCGCAGCCGGCGTCCAGGTCACCCGACCATCCTGGGCCGACCCACCACCCGTGCCCGACCGCGCCGCGCTCGCCGCCCTGATCGGCTGGATCACCCCTGCCCCCAGCGACAGCGGCGTCAATGACAGCAGCTCCAGCGCGCACACTGCCGATGCCAGCACCACCGACAACACCAGCGTCAACTGCTGGGGTGACAGCACGGCCGGAATCAGCAACAGCGCCGGAGCAAGTACCCGCAGAGCGAGCACCAACCCGACCCACGAGCACCCCGGCCGGCTGCCCGCCGCCAGCACCCTCCCTGACCCGGCACGAGCCGCCGACCGCGAAGCCTTTCGAGCTCAACTGCTCGCCCACGCACCCAGCAACTTCGACCCCTGGGGCACCAGCACCAGCCCGACGACCGGACCGCCGTAAATCTCCACCACCCCCAGGTCCACCACCAACACCCACCACGCCACCGCGGCAGCCGGCCCATCGGGTCGGCCCGCAGGCATGCACTGGGTCAGGACTGCGCGGCCACCACTACGCGGATCCCCAGTCCTGACCCGCACAGCGTCACGCTCCACCTGGTCGGACCTGCGGGCGGGCCTCACAGGCGATCAGTGTCGCCCAAGCCCCGCGGCACCCCGCATCGGCCTGAAGAGGATCCGGCCACCACGAGGCAGCCAGCTTGAAGCAGCAACCTCGAGCGGAAGCACGTGCCCATGAACCATCATGACGAGTCAGCACAGGCGACGGGGAACCGACCGCCCGCAGCAACCGTCGACGTCAGCAATCGGACCGCCCAGCCATCCTGCCTTCGCGCAGGGCCTGTTAGTCCCCAGCAGACGCATACAGCGGAGGGCGACGCCGCCGCTCCCGCTGTGCCCTGAAGTGCGGGCGGAGCGGATCCAGCAGGCTTCCGTCGCCCGGGCTCAACGGCCAGGAGCGGCGAACCGTGACCGCCAGGTGGCAGCGCCGGACCCGTGACAGGGGTCGCAGGCAGCGCCGCCGGGCTTGATCCGCGGACGGTGACGGGGCTGGATGTTGCTCAGAGGCGGGCGAGGGCTCGGCGCAGGGGGTCGAGGCCGAGGGAGCCGAGGTTGAGGGCGTCGCGGTGGAAGGTGCGGAGGTCGAAGTCGGCGCCTTGGCGTTGTTTGGCTTCGTCGCGGGCCTGCAGCCAGATGCGTTCACCGAGTTTGTACGACGGCGCCTGGCCGGGCCAACCCAAGTAGCGGTTCAGCTCGGCCTGCAGGAACTCGGTCTCCATCCGTGAATGCGCCCGGAGGAACTCGAAACCAAGCTCCGCATTCCAGGTCTCACCGGGGTGGAAGCCAAACGGGTTGTTCCGCGGGATCTCCAGCTCGAGGTGCATGCCGATGTCGACGATCACCCGGGCCGAGCGGAAGCCTTGCGCGTCGAGCATGCCGAACCGCGCGCCCGGCTCGTCGAGATACCCCAGCTCCTCCATCAGGCGTTCGGCGTACAGGCCCCAGCCTTCGCCGTGGCCGGAGACCCAGCAACCGACGCGTTGCCAGCGGTTCAGCAGGTCGGCGCGCAGCATCGTCTGACCGACCTGGAGGTGATGGCCTGGCACACCTTCGTGGTAGACGGTGGTGACCTCGCGCCAGGTGGCAAAGTCCTCGATCCCAGCCGGCACGGCCCACCACATCTGACCGGGCCGCGTGGTCAGGTCCTCGCTCGGCGGCGTGTAGTAGATGACGCCCTCCGAGGTCGGCGCGATCATGCACTCGATCCGCCCGATCGCCTCCGGGATGTCGAAGTGCTTACCACCGAGCTCCCGTACGGCGCTGTCGGCGAGCTCCTGCATCCAGTCCCGGAACGCCTCCTTGCCGTGGATCTTCCGGGCCGGGTCCGCATCCAGTACGGCGGCCATCGCCGGGATACTGCGGTTGCCGTCGTTCAGCGCACCGGCGATGGACTGCATCTCCGACTCGATCCGGGCCAGCTCCTGCCAGCCCCACGCATACGCCTCTTCCAGGTCGAGGGTCGCGCCGATGTGATACCGAGAAGCGAGTTGGTAGACCTCGCGGCCGACCGCATCCCGCTCGGGCGCCTGCGGAAGCAGGTCGGTGGTCAGCCATTGACCGAACTCCCCAAAAGCCTTGCTGGCCGCGATCGCCGCCGCTTCGACCTGCGCCTTGACCGTCGACTCAGGTGCTGTCGCCGTCAGGCCGATGAAGTAGTCGTTGCCCTCGGCACCAGTCCAGCTGGCGATCCGTTCGGCCAGCACCCGCACCTGCCGAGCTGCGGACACCTGACCCGCGGCGGCCTGCTGCAGGAGCGTCTCGCGGTACCCGTCGAGCGTCGTACCGACCTGGTTCAGCCTGCTGCCGAGCCGCCCCCAGTCCTCGTCGGTCGTGGTTGGCATCAGGTCGAAGACCGCGCGGAGCTCGACGGGGACACAGGAGATCCCGTTGAGCTCGTACTGCGGTACGCCGGCCTCGTACCGCTCGAGTTCGAGCTCGATCCGCTCCAGCAGCGCGTCCTTGGCCGTCTCCTCCCGGAACGAGGTGACGGCGACGGACTTCGCCTCGGCGATCGTCGACCGATGCAGCTCGATCAGCGCCTCGAAGCCACCCGGTGACCGATCCGGCAGCTTGTCGTCGTACCCCTGCATGCCCATCATCGTCGCCGCGGCCGGCGACAACTCGGCATGGGCCGTGAGGAACCGCTCGGAGAGCTCGTCGATCGGGCTACCTGGTGCCGTCGTATCCGTCATCGACAGACCGTACCGCCGTCACGTCCCGCCCGGAATGCCTTACTGCGCAGGTTTTCCCGGGACTTTCGGCCAACTTTCCGCCGCCCGAAATCAAACCAACGTTGGAGTGAACACTTCACCGACCATACCGTACGGTATGGTCGGGCTATGAGGACACGACTGACCCGCTGGCTCCCAGCACTGACCACCGGCCTGGGCGTGATCCACCTGATCTGGGTGGTGGCCGACCTCCCCGACGAGGTCCACGCCATGCTGACCGAAGGTTTCGTCGGAACGTCGAACAACGACTCCCGCGACTTCGCCACCTGGTTCTTCATCGGCGGCCTGGTGCTCCTGATGATCGGAACCACCATGCGCTGGTCGGTCCGCCACTTCGGCCGCATCCCCACCCACCTGGGCTGGTGGATCCTCGCCATCGGCCTCTTCGACACCCTCCTGGAACCCAACGGCGGAGGCTACGCCCAGATCCTCCTCGGCAGCCTGACCCTCGCCGCCCAACCCATCGAGCCGGCCTCGCCGGAATTCAAACCAGCGTTGGACTGAAAAACCTTGCCCTTGCGCGGAATTACGGCACTTTGGAGTACTGCTGGTGCCGCCGGATTCACTGTCGGTGAAAGGTGGGCATCGAGGGCCCAAAGGCGAGTAGGATCCCGCGTTTGTGAAGCCGCTCTCCGCCCGGAGCCCGGTGTTCGTGGACTCGTCCGGGCATCGTCATCGCAGGATCCGCCGTGTCGGGGCAATCGTCGCCGTACCGGTGGTGGGGTACGTCGTTCTGCTGGTGAGCAGTTTGGTTGGCGGGCCGCGGGTGGATACACCGCTGATTCCCTTGCCGGAGGCTGGTCGGCAGCAGCCTGCTCCTAGGGTCACTCCGGAAGCGCCACCGGCGACCAAGACGCCTTCACCGACAGTGCCCGAGTCCACCCGGTCCGTCGTACAGCCTGTCGCTGAGACGACGAGTACGCCGGCGACGACGACCACGCCGCCGAGTCAGAGCCCGACCGCACCCGCATCGAGCACGCCGGTGACACCGTCGCCCACGAACACTCCAGGACCGCCCAGCACTCCGGGATCGCCGAGTACGACGCCGCGGCACGGGAAGCCGACCGCGCCTCCCGGACGGACCAAGTCGCCCAGCCAGCCGTGACGCGCGCCCGCCGAGCTCGCGCCCGTGATGTGCCGTTGCGGACGCACTGGATCGTCCTGACGATCCTGCTGGTCACACTTTCCGGTTCGTTGCTGCTGCACGGGTACACGCATCACCTCTTCGGCAGCACGCCCGACGGCGCGGTGACCGCCGCCGGGCCACATGACGCCGTACCGGCGGCTGTTGCAACTGGTGGACCGTTGATCGACGCCACGGCTGCCTCGCCGCGCTCAGCGAAGCCGAAGGCGAAGACGATCGCGATCACCTTCGACGACGGCCCGGATCCGGAGTGGACTCCGAAGGTGCTGGATCTGCTGCGGGCGCAGCGGGTCAAGGCGACGTTCTTCGTGATCGGCACGGAGGTCGTCGCCCATCCGGAGCTGGCGCGCCGCATTGTTGCTGAAGGCCACCAAATCGGCGTCCACACCTTTACTCACACGAATCTGGCCAGCGCTCCGGAGTGGCGACGGTCTCTCGAACTCCGGCAGAGCCAGTTGATCCTGGCCGGTGCAACAGGTGTCAGTACGTCGTTGCTGCGGCCGCCGTACTCGTCCGAGGCCAATGCCCTGACCAACCGCGACTGGTCGGCGATCAAGCAGGCTCGCGAGGCCGGCTACCTGACCGTGCTGACCACGCAGGACAGCGAGGACTGGCGCAGGCCGGGCACTGCTCGAGTGATCGCCAACTCGACACCGAAGGGCACCGCCGGACAGGTGCTCCTGATGCACGACGCAGGCGGCGACCGCACCCAGACACTCGAGGCGCTCAAGCGACTGATTCCGGCCCTCAAGGCCAGGCACTTCCGGTTCGCCACCGTCTCGGAGACCGTCGGGATCTCACCGCCGGTCCACCAAGCCAGCAAACTGGAGCGCGGGCGCGGAATGGCGGTCATCGGCGCGATGCGGCTCAGCGACGGCGCGCTCGGCGTTGTCACCTGGCTTCTGTACGCCGCCGGCGCGCTCAGCGTGTTGCGCGCAATCACGACCGTGATCGCGGCCAGACGGCATGCCCGGGAACGCTACTTGTCATGGGGTGAGCCGGTGACCGAACCGGTCTCGGTGATCGTGCCGGCCTACAACGAATCGGCCGGCATCGAGGCTGCGGTGCGATCGCTGATCGCGTCCGACCATCCAGTCGAGGTGATCGTGGTCGACGACGGTTCGAGCGACGGCACTGCCGATCTGGTGGAGTCGCTGAACCTACCGGGCGTGCGAGTGATCCGCCAGCCGAATGCGGGTAAGCCGGCCGCGTTGAACACCGGGCTGCAGGCCGCGTCGTACGAGCTGGTTGTGATGGTGGACGGCGATACCGTCTTCGAGCCCGACGCGATTCGGATGCTGGTGCAGCCGTTCGCCGACCCTGACGTCGGAGCCGTGTCCGGGAACGCGAAGGTCGGCAACCGTCAGGGCCTGCTGGGCCGGTGGCAGCACATCGAGTACGTCGTCGGCTTCAACCTGGACCGCAGATTGTTCGACCTGGCCGAGTGCATGCCCACCGTGCCGGGCGCGATCGGCGGGTTCCGGCGCAGCGCGCTCGAACGGATCGGCGGGCTCAGCGACGTCACGCTCGCGGAGGACACCGACCTGACGATGGCACTCTGCCGGGACGGCTGGCGAGTCGTGTACGAGGAACGCGCCCGGGCGTGGACCGAGGCACCCGCGAGTCTCGGAGCGCTGTGGCGCCAGCGGTACCGGTGGTGCTACGGGACGCTGCAGGCGATGTGGAAGCATCGCGGCGCCTGGGTGCAGCGCGGCCAGGCGGGCAAGCTAGGTCGGCGCGGACTGACCTACCTGCTTCTGTTCCAGGTGCTACTCCCCCTGCTCGCGCCGGTGGTGGACGTGTTCGCGCTCTACGGGCTGCTCTTCCTGAACCCGTGGCGGGTCGGGGTGGTCTGGGTCGGTTTCCTCGCGCTGCAGTTCGGCATGGGCGTGTATGCGTTCCGGCTGGACGGGGAGAAGGCTGGGCCGTTGTGGAGTCTCCCGCTCCAGCAGTTCGTCTATCGGCAACTGATGTACCTGGTGGTGATCCAGTCGGTCTTCACAGCGCTGGCCGGCTCCCGGCTTCGCTGGCAGCGGATGGAGCGTTATGGAAGCCTGGGAGTCCCGCCGAAGAGCCCGGCGACCGAAGGATTTCCCTGAGTTTCCCGAATTTTCCGCGTGATCGCTTCCGAATCAGGGATTGGGATCGCAGTATTCCGGTCAACCGGCCGCCCGCCCAAAGCGGCCCGATCCCGGAGGAGCGCAGTCCCATGCGATCTCTCATCCCCCGTCCCCGCGCCCTGGCCGTCGTCCTCACCGGCGCGGCGCTGGCCTTCAGCCCGGTGACCGGCCAGGCGACGGCCACGTTGCCGGCCGACGTGGTCAACGACTGTGTCGTGCCGCCGGCCAGTGCGTCCGCCAAGGGCGGTCGCGGCGCCGACACCCGTACCGTCAGCGTGACCGAGCAGAGGGCCATCGACGCCCGGACCGCTCAGTTGCTGAAGGCAAAGGCTGCTCGCGGCATCGCCGTACCGCAGGGTGCATTGGCTGCGGCCAATGTCCCGGTCTACGTCCACGTGATGCGTGACGCCGCCGGCAACGGTGACGTGACCAACACGCAGATCGCGGACCAGATCGCCGTACTGAACAAGACGTTCGCCGGTGGCGAGTCCAGCGCGGCGGCGAACACCGGCTTCACCTTCAACCTGGCCGGCACCTTCCGCTACAACAACAACAACTGGCACAAGGACAAGCAGAGCGCCACCTACCGCAAGCAGACCCGCAAGGGCGGCGCGAACGCGCTGAACATCTGGCTGGTCAACTTCTCGTACCTCGGGATCGCGACCTTCCCGTGGGACTACTCCCGCAACCCCGGGATCGACGGGATCCGGGTCCAGTACACGTCCCTGCCGGGCGGTACGGCGACCAACTACGACCTCGGTGAGACCGCGACCCACGAGGCCGGGCACTGGTTCGGGCTCTACCACACGTTCCAGGGCGGCTGCACGAGCACGAACGACTCGGTCGCCGACACCCCAGCACAGAGCAGCTCGACCAACGGATGCCCGGAAGGCCGGGACTCCTGCTCACTGCCGGGCCTGGACCCGATCCACAACTACATGGACTACTCGTACGACTCCTGCTACAACCAGTTCACCCCGGGACAGAGCACCCGGATCAGCGACATGTGGACGGCGTACCGCGCCTGACCGCTCGACCCACAGCGGCCGCTCCGGCAGTGACGGAGCGGCCGCTGGCATTTACGGCCAGTGACAATCGGAGCGATTCGACCCCTGAATCGTTACGCTCAGTTGTTGTCTATGGCAACGAAGCGCGCATACTGCTACTGAGAGTTCCGCAGTGCTGTTCGAGCCGAATCGAGGCCCAGCATGGTTGTACTGTCAGTCAGCCGGTCCAGGCTGGGCGGTCTCGTCGCTGCCGCCGGGACCTTGTCGCTGCTGGGCGGCGCCGCCGTCCTGGCCGCGCCCGCGGTCGCCGCGGTCACTCCGCCACTCGTTGCCGCCGGCCCCCAAGCCCCGGGGAACAACGGCACGATCAAGATCGAAGGCGTCGACATCCAGAGCGGCCCGCCGAACAACAACCCACACCAGGGCTGCACGTTCGTGGTCGAGTTCTACAACTACGACAAGGGAAATCTGTCCGCGACCGTGAAGTTCGCGGATCAGGCGCCGACCGCCAACGGCGGTCTGCAGGTACAGTCCGGTGACCTGACGCCGTTCATCGGCGGCGACGCGGCCGGGGGCGGGAACGACCTGGACGCCAAAGAGACCTACACCTTGAAGTTCACCGGTCAGCCGCATCCGCAGCAGGGCTACCACGTGAAGATCACCATCCACGCCCAGGGCTCGATCGGCGCGGACACCAAGCACAAGGTCTTCTGGGTCGAGGGCTGCAACCCGCCGACCACACCGCCCACGACACCTCCGACCACCGTGCCCACTACCAAACCTCCGACCACCGTGCCCACCACGGTCCCGACGACGGCACCGACAAAGCCCACCACCACGAAGCCGACCAAGGTTCCGACCACGGTTCCCCCGACCAAGCCGACCACCCGTCAGCCGGTGACGACGACCTCGGACGAACCGACGGCCGTCGTACCGACAGTGGTCGACGCGGGCATCGGCGGCGATCCGAGCACACCGAGCGGTGGCCCGTTCTCCTTGCTGGGCGGCAGTCTGCTCGCAGCCGGTGGGTTGATGCTGGCAGCAGGTGCGGCGATCCTCCTCCGACGCCGCGGCCGGCACAGCAGCTGAGGTGACCAAGGCACGGCCAAGCTGACAGCGCCCGGGGCAGACGGGCGCTGTCAGCGCATGGTCAGCCGATGGTCTTGACCGCGGTGATCAGGGTGCCGCTCGCGGTGTCGCCGGAGAGCTCCCAGAAGAACGCGCCGCCGAGGCCCTGGCCGTTCGCATAGGTCATCTTGCTGCGGATGGTGGCAGGGGTGTCGTAGCCCCACCACTGGCCGTTGCAGAACGCGTACGCCGTTCCGCCGACGGTGCCGTTGGACGGGCAGCGGGTCGAGATCAGCTTGTAGTCCTCGATCCCTGCCTCGTACTTGCCTGGCGCTGCACCGGTTGCACGCCCGCCGGGAGCCGCTTGGGTGACGCCGGTCCAGCCGCGGCCGTAGAAGCCGATGCCGAGCAACAGCTTCGAGGCCGGGATGCCCTTGCTCTTCAGCTTCTGGATCGCCGCGTCACTGTAGAAGCCAGCCGTCGGGATCCCGCTGTACGACGTCAGTGGTGAGTGCGGCGCGGTCGGGCCCTGCGCGCTGAAGGCGCCGAAGTAGTCGTACGTCATCGGCATGATCCAGTCGAGCTTGCCGGCCGCTGCTGCGTAGTTGGTGGCATCGATCTTGCCGCCGTTGGTGCCGTCGGCGGTGATCGCCGCTGTCACCAGAGCCGAGGAGCCGAAGCGGTTGCGCAGTGCGGTGATCACGTTGTTGAACGCATTGGGACCGCTCGTGTCACACGAAAGGCCACAGGCGTTCGGGTACTCCCAGTCGATGTCGATACCGTCGAACACATCGGCCCACCGCGGATCCTCGACCAGGCGGTAGCAGGAGTCAGCGAAGGCGGTCGGGTTCTGCGCGGCCTGGGTGAAGCCGCCGGACCAGGTCCAGCCTCCGAACGACCAGACGACCTTGATGTTCGGGAACTCGCGCTTGAGCTTGCGGAGCTGGTTGAAGTTGCCGCGCAGCGCTCCGGCGTCCCAGGTGTCGGCGACCCCGTCGACCGACCCGGCCGCGTCGTACGCCTTGTCGTAGGCGGCGTAGGCGTCACCCATCACACACCGACCGCCGGTGGTGTTGCCGAAGGCGTAGACGATGTTAGTGAGCTTGGCGGCCGAACCACTCGTCTTGATGTTCTTCACGTGGTAGTTCCGGTCGTAGACCCCCCACTCGGTGAAGTAGCCGACGACGCGCTTGGCGGCCGCTGGGGCAGCAGCGGACTGCTCGCTCGGCTGGGCCTGCGGCGCAGCGGAAGCGCCGGCAGCCGGTATCAAACCGGCTCCCAGCAGTGCGACCGCGGTCAGAACGGATGAGACGGGGCGGATTCTCATAGTTGGTTCCTCCGGCTATGACAGGTGCGACTGCCCGCATCCTCCCCAGCACCGTAGGTTAAGAAACAAAAGCTTCTAAAGTAATTAATTCACCACGACGACAGGATGAATGGTCAGGATTTGAACGCGTTCAATTGTGCTGTTACGGTCGAGGTGTGAAGATCGTGATCCCCGGCGGGACCGGGCATATCGGATCGTTTCTGACCAGGTACTTCGCGGCTCAGGAGCATGAGGTCGTCGTGATCGGCCGGTCGTCCGGGGTGCGGTGGGACGGGCGGACGCTCGGACCCTGGGCGAAGGAGCTCGACGGCGCCGACGCGGTGATCAACCTGGCCGGCCGCAGCGTCAGCTGCCGCTACACCCCGGCGAACCTGCAGGAGATGATGGATTCACGGGTCGACTCCGCGCGGGTCGTCGGCGAGGCGATCGCAGCCGCCGGTACGCCGCCGCGCGTGTGGCTGCAGATGAGTACGGCGACGATCTACGCGCACACGGTCGGGCCTGCCCACGATGAGGAGGGGGTGCTCGGGGGCTACGAGCCCGGCGTACCGGCGTACTGGAAATACAGCATCGACATCGCCACAGCCTGGGAGGCGGAGCAGGAGCTGGCCCGTACGCCGGAGACGCGGAAGGTCGCGTTGCGGACGGCGATCGTGATGTCGCCGGATCGCGGTGGGGCGTTCGACATGCTCCGGCGGATGGCGAGACTCGGGCTCGGCGGGCCGATCGCGGGTGGACGGCAGTACATGTCCTGGATCCACGAGACCGACCTCGCCCGTGCGGTGACCTTCCTCCTGGAGAGCGAGCTCACCGGTCCGGTGAACCTAGCGGCGCCGACCCCACTCCCCCAGCGCGACTTCGTCCGCTCACTCCGCGAAGCCGTCGGCATGCCAATCGGTCTGCCCGCAACCAAGTGGATGGCTGAGCTTGGCGCCCTCGTCCTGCGCTCGGACACCGAGCTGCTACTGAAGAGCCGCCGCGTCGTCCCGGGCCGACTCACTCAAGCGGGTTTCACCTTCGACTTCCCGGAGTGGCCGGCCGCGGCCAAGGACCTCGCCGAGCGGAGGTCGTCGACCAACAGGTCGAAGTCGCGGCGATACTCCTCCGACCGCACCACCGACGATGGATGAACCGTCGCCATCGCAGCAGTCCCGTCCGGCAGCTCCACAGGTTGACCGCGGCGCTCGGTGACCTTGAACCCGTTGCCGAGCAAAGCGCGCGCGGCAACTGACCCCAGTACGACGACCAACTCGGGCTTGACGATCTCCAGCTCCCGCGACAGCCACGGCGTACAGGCGACGATCTGACTGACCGCCGGCGTCTTGTGGATCCGCCGTTTGCCACGTTCCTCAAAGCGAAAATGCTTGACCGCATTGGTGAGGTAGACGGATCCACGATCGATCCCCGCCGCAGCGAGCGCCTTGTCGAGCAACCGCCCGGCCGGCCCGACGAACACCCGCCCCTCTTTGTCCTCGACATCCCCCGGCTGCTCGCCCACCAGCATCATCCCCGC
>NZ_SMKA01000105.1 GCF_004348455.1 Kribbella albertanoniae | reverse complement strand
GGGCAGGCGTGGGAGGGGCGGGTGCGGGGCGAGAAGCGTGGGTAGTACCCGTTGTTCGGTACGGGCTGGGTCAGCGTTCGGCGGGGTCTTCCTTGGGGACGCACCACTCGGGCGGCCAGCCGCGGTCGATGCAGTACTGGCGGAGGATCTCGTCGCGGGTTGGCGGCTTGCTGGTGGTGGGCCGCGTCGGCTGCGTCGTTCTGGTCGTCTTCGGCGTGGTCGACGGCGTGATGGTTTCGGGCTTCTGGGTGGTCTTCGTCTTGGTCGGCCGCAGGGACGGCTCGACGAGGATCTTGGTCGGGGTTGCCGTCGGGGTTGCTGTCGTCGGGCGACGACTGGGCGTCACGCGCGGCGGTACGGCGGGAGTCTCGGTGACCTCGGGTGTCTCGGAGGTCTCGGCGATATGCGCGGCACCGGCGTCCTCGCCGCCACCGCCGAACAGGCCGACCGCGGACAGCGCCCAGAAGACGACCGCGAGCGCCATCACCATCGCGCCGGCTCCGGCGAAGACCGTGCGCTGCGACGGACCGGCGTACCGGCCGATCGGGCCGCGGATCGGCACACCCTTGCCGTCGACCCAGAACTGCCAGTCGTCGGGGGCCGGGGGCCAGGAGGGGTCAGGCTGCCAGGTCTTCGGCGGAATCCAGCTGCGGCGGGGCGGCGACGGCCAGTCCGGTGGGACCACGAACCGCTTCAACGACTTCCTCCATATCCGCCACACGCGCGTCAGGCTACTGGATACAGCCAGTGACCTGATAGCCCCGTCGGGTCAGCTTTACCTTCTGAACGACACAGCAGGGCCGCAAGCTACTTGCGACTCGGGCGCAGACCGCGTGTCACGCTGGATTTTTCGTTCAACCCCTGACATTCCCCCTGACGCGTCAAGTTAGGCTGCCCTAATGAATCTCCGATCCGCCGCAGCCATCGTTCTCGCGCTGAGCGTCAGTCTCACCGCCTGCAGCCAGGACGAGACCCCGAAGAGCACCGCCGGTGACAGCAGCGCCGCCGGCTTCCCGGTCACCATCACGCACCTGTTCGGTACGACGACGATCCAGGCGAAGCCGCAGCGCATCGTCGCGATCGGCGGCGGGGACATGGAGGCCGCGATCTCGCTCGGGGTCGTCCCGGTGGCCGGCGCCGACTGGTTCGGCCACACCGAGACGCGTGGCTGGGTGAAGTCGGCGCTCGGCGACAAGCCGGCCCCGAAGCTGGTGCAGTCCTACCAGCCGAAGTTCGAGGAGATCGCCGCCCTGGACCCGGACCTGATTCTTTACGTGAACTCGATCAACGACAAGAAGGAGTTCGAGACCTTCAACGCGATCGCCCCCACGATCGCGGCCCCGGCCGGCACCAAGAACGTGTACGGCGTGAAGTGGCAGGACCAGGTCACCGAGATCGCCAAGGCCACCGGTACGTCGACCGAGGGCAGCGAGGTGATCAAGCAGACCGAGGCGCTGCTCGCCGACGCGGCCAAGGCGAACCCGGAGTTCGCCGGGAAGACGATCACCGCCGGCGTCTACACCAACCAGGTCCTGAACGCCTGGCTGCCGTCCGACCCGCGGATGCACCTGCTCACCTCGCTCGGCTTCAAGTCCAACCCCCAGGTCGACGCGATGGAGAACGGCGACTTCTACGTCGCGATCCCGGCCGAGCAGACCGCGAAGTTCCAGGCCGACGTGATCTACCTGGCCGCGCTCGACGCCGCCGGGAAGATCGATCCCGGACTGGAGAAGAACAAGCTGTACAACGCTCTTCCGGCCGTGAAGGACAAGCACGTCGCGTACTTCGGTGGCGCCCCGGTGATCAACACCCCGTCGCCGAGCGGTGAGTTCTCCAGCGCGTTCTCGATCGGTGGCCCACTCGGCATCAAGTTCATCCTGCCGGAGCTGGTCGCCCAACTGAAGAAGGCCATTGCCGGTCAGGGCTGAAGCACCGTCTCCAGCAGCCGGGTCAGGTCCGCACCGAACGGCCGATCCGCATCGATCGGCGGTACGACGTCCGCGACCGCCTGCAGGCTTGGCGGGAGCGGGCGTTTGGCCAGCGTGAAGGCCTGGTAGACGGCGAGCAGTTCGCAGGCGGTGACTTCGCGGGTCAGCCGAAGCGCCTCCCCGAGGTTGCCGACCGCCTCCCAGGAGAAGGTCTGGACATCTTCCTGCCCGTTCGACGTCTCCACCGTACCGATTGCCGTCGGCAACGTCAGGCGACGCAGCCGATGCGTCGTCGCCACCGCCCGCTTGTGCACAACCACCAACCCCGCCTGCGGACCCGGCTCGTGCGCGAGCTGGGCCGGCAACCCAGTCACCGCCGGATCCAGCAACCGATGCAACCGCGCAGCCGAAACCTCCGCCGCATGCACCAACGCCGCCACCAGATGATCGCAGTACGCCGTCAGGTCGATCCCATGGAAGCCCGCCGTACCCACGAATTCACCACCCAAGTACGCCGGCGAATCCGTCACCCCGTCGAACGCCCGCCCGACAGCACCATCCAGATCATCGACAGACCGTCGTACATGCGCAATCACCTGCCCCGCCACCCGAAACGAAACCGGCGCCTGCAACCCCCGCGGCTCCGCCTCGGGCCCGGCCAGCTCGAGCAACCGAGCCAACTCCCCAGCCAGTACGTCGTCGCCCCGTCCCGCAAGCGGCTGGTACGGCGCCCTGTTCGCCCCAACCACCGAGATCGCCCCAGCAGCAACCGCCGACAGCCGATCAGCCAACCGCCGAGCCCGCACCACGTGAAGTGCGGCCCGCCCCGTGGCACCGGGAATCCCGGCCAGCAAGGCGATCCCCTCCTTCGGCCCTGGTTCGAACGACCCGAAAGCGTGTGCCAGCGGAATGATCTCCCCGGCCGACCCAGCTCCCTCGGCAGGAATCTGCACCACCACATTACTGTTGATCAGGGCAACCAATTGCTGAATGAGCTCGACCGATACCCCCGCGTCGCCGTTCAGGAAAGTCCGAAGCCGTCCCAGCAACACAGCGCGAGCCTCGTCAGCCGGCAGCCAAGGCGGTCCACCGACCGCTCGCCCCAGCAGCAGGTTCCGTTGGTGGATGCGCTGTTCGGCCTCACTCAACCGCACCTTGCTCATCGCGCCCATCCCGGTATTCACGCCGTACACAGGCTCACCCGAAGCCAACGCAGCCAGCACTTCACCCCGAATACCAGCGAGCCGCTCGAGCAGCGGCTGAGCGATCTCCACCGACTCAATACTGCTCGGATCCACATCCGATGCCTGGTTGATCAGCATGTCAGTGGAACCGCAGCATCGTGCCGACATCCGCCGCTTCGGCCTTCTTCAGAATCAGATACGCGATCGCCACATCCAGCAGCGACAACCCCCGATGCCAGAAAAGGTTGCGCTCGGCATCGTTCTCCCGCCCCGGCTTCTCCCCAGCAACGATCTGCCCCAGCTCGGCGTACAAGGTCTCCGGCGACAACCGACCGCTGTCCACCTGCCGCCGCAACGAACCGAACTTCCCCGACTGCGCCTCGCGCCAGTCGTCCACCACGACCTTGTCCATCACATCCAGCAGATCCAGCTCCACCGCACTCACAGTCCCATACGGCACCACGAACGCCCCCGGCCGAACCGCGGCCGTCCGCAGCAACGGCTCGGGCTCCATCAGCCGAGTCGCCTCCACAATGACATCCGCCCCGTCGAACGCCTCCTCAGCCGTAGCCACCACCCGCACCGGCGTGGACAGCTCCTCCGACAGCTCAGCAGCAAACTTCTCCCGCGACTCAGCCCGCCGCGAAGTCACCCGAATCTCGTCCAGCTCGAACAGATCGTCAAGCATCGTCACGTTCCACCACGCGGTCCCACGAGCACCGGCATGCGCCAGGATCTTGCTGTCCCGCCGCGCCAAATACCGCGCTCCCACCGTCGTCATCGCGCCGGTCCGCGCCGCGGTGATGAAGGTAGCGTCCAACACAGCTAGCGGTACGCCGGTCGTCGGATCGAACAAGGTGGCCATCGCCAACTCACTCGGCAGCCCCACCTGGTAGTTCGGCACGAAGTCGCCGACCACCTTCACCCCACTGATGCCGTGCGCACCCAACCCGTCCAGATGACCGCGAAGCACATTGAAATGACCGATTCCGCCGTTCGACGGCATCAGGTGCACCCGCGGCTCGAAGCTGGTCCGGCCGAGACCGTGCTCGCGGACCGCCTCCTCGACGGCGTCGACGATCTCGGTCCGGGTCAGTCCCAGCGAGTCGATCTCGGGGCCGCTCAGGAAGCGCAGCCAGATGCCCTCGGTCACCAAGTCTCCTTCGGTCGTCCTGTTCCGATACTAAAGTTCCGCTCCCGAACGCTAGTTTCGGAGCATGCAGGCGACGACGACGAAGACGGTGATCGGGCATTCGCTCACCGACAAGGTGCTCTTGTACGGCGCGTTGCCGCTGGCCGGTGTGGTGCTCGGCTTCTTCCTGCCCCGGATCGCGGACTGGTTGGTCGGGCTGCGGTGGTTCCCGCGGCAGCGGATGTTCGAGGTGCTCGCGACCTGGGACGCGTTGTGGGTCGGCCTCGGCGGCATGCTGGTGGGCCTGCTCGGCGGATTGTTCCTGGGCGCGATCGCGCTCGATGACACGCTCAAGGTGACGATCACCAACGAGTCGGTGGAGTTCCTGAAGAACGAAAAGACCGTGACTGTGCCGCGACACAAGGTCACCACCGCGTTCCTGGACGGCAAGGAGATCGTGCTGCTGGACTCGACTACGCGCGAGTTGGCTCGGGAGAAGCACGATCAGCTGAAGAGCGAGGCCCACAAGATCCCGCAGGCCTTCCGCCGGCACGGCTATCCGTGGACGGACAACGGCGATCCGCATGCCGACCGCTTCCGCCGCTGGGTCGAGGACGAGCCCGAGCTGCCTCCGGGCGCGAACGCCGTACTGAAGGCTCGTGCGAAGGGTTTCGACGATGGCGACAAGGGCAAGGCCGACCTGCGCGAACTCCGCGAAGAGGTGGCCAAACTCGGCTACACGGTGAAGGACAAGGACAAGAAGCAGTACTGGCGGCCGAACACCCCGCGGTGATTCAGGCCCAAAGATCAGGCGGCCAGCAGATGCAGTACGGCGTCCGCGTACGCCTGCTCGGCGTCCGGTGAACTGTGCGTGGAGCTGGTCAGCTCGACGGTGTACCCGTCGGGGACAGCCTCCAGCCGGCGGAAATGCGAACCCAGCAGCGCCCGGAGCTGCTCCTCACGAGGGAGCCAGATCACCTCGCGTTGTTCAATGCTGTCCAGCGCCCACTCAGTGGTGCCGTTGAAACCAATCACCTTGCTGCCCTGGTAATCGTGCACCTCAACGGTCATGTCGCTCACGACGAACACGTCGTCGTCCATCTCGCGGTCCGGGACGACGAACCGATCGCCGGCCGCGGGTGTCCACAGGACACCCGCCTTACGTAACCGTGCGGCCTGCTCGAGAGTGATCACCCATTAAGTGTTACCGCTCGAGCGCTGCACGCAACTCCGCGGCGCGGTGGGCGATCCGGTCCCGGCACTCGGTGGTGAGCGGCAGATCGAGCAGAGCGGTCGCCTGCAGGTGGCTCAACGCCAGCTCCTGGCGCAACCGGCGTACGGCGGTGTCGCGGTCACCGGCAGCCGCCAGCACCGCGGCAACCTCGTCCCGGCGCTCGAAAGCGGCCAGTACGCCGTCGTAGATCTCCAACTGCGTGTACGCCGACCGATCCGGCTCCGGCACGACCTTCTCCCCCTTGGGGTTGTCGCTGCCACGGACTACCTGGCGCCACAGTGCGGGGACGGTCAGCCGGGCGCGGGTGTAGCGCGTGGGCAACGGGTGTGCGTAGGTCATCGTCATGATCTGCTCCTGGCGGGCATCGGATGGACTATTTCTTGGCCCCTGAGTGGGGTACTGAGTGGGGTTCACGCGGTGGGCATCTCGTCCCTGGCGCTGTCAGAGCTTCGAAATGCCAGGGTTCGTTGTCGTAGCGGCGGCAGACGCCGTAGCGCCAGCCGTTCTTGTCCAGCCACTGCTGGGCGGCCACCGGCTTGATGTCGACGGCCTTGCCCTGCACGTGGGCGGAGTCCTTGGGCGGCAGCACCCAGCGGCTCGCTGCCTTGGCGGAGCCGTACTTCTTGACCGCCTCGTCGAACAGCCGCTGTTGCTTGGCGGCGCTCCGCCGGCCGGAGTTGATCTGGATCCGGACGCCGTCGGCACGTGCCGCGACGATCGCCTTCTTCAGCCGGGCGCGCAGCTTCGGCGACAGCCCGTCGATGCTCAGCTCGCCGTACTCGGCCGTCTTCTTGGGCGCCGGCTTCGTGGGCTTCGGCTTCGTCGGCTTCGGCTTCGAGCTCTTCGTAGGTGTGGGCTTGGGCTTCGTGGGCGTGGACTGAGGCGTACGAGTAGCGAGCGTCGTCGGAGGAGGTCCGGACACGCCGGGCGCGTTCAGCCCCGAGACGACCGGCTCCTTGTCGGCGGTCGGCGCGAAGAAATCTCCCAGCTGCGTGTGCCAGATCAGGACTGATCCGACCACGGTCACCAGCACAGCCACTCCGGTCACGGACAGCAACCGGGACCGCATCGGACGGCTCGGCCGCTGCGGTAGCTGTTCGGTCATGGGGTACAGCCTCTCGGATTGCCACGGATCCCACATCGGCCCCAGGGACCGTCCTCTCAGGCCACTAGTAGGCCCTGAGTATCAGTTCGGACGCGCGGACTCGTCCGAAAGTTGGAGACTGACCCGACCGGGCAGACGAGGTGTCAGTGAAGACCGGATGACTACGCTGGGCGACATGACCGCTTGGCGACGCCTGACCCAGCTCCAGCAGGACCTGCTGGTGGCTGCCGTCGTCGCCGTCGTCTGGTTCGTCGGGCTCGGCGTGATCGACAACAGCTGGCTGCGGCCGCAGAATCCGATGGTCTCCGCGGTCACCGGCATCTTCCTGATCGCCACCATCGCCTTCGGCCGGCGCAGTCCGCGCACGACCTTGATCACCGTCGCCATCCTCTACCCCCTCGTGTACGCCGCGGTCGGCACCGGCCTGGCCGCTCAGCTCGGGCTGACCATGTTCGGGCAGCCCAGGATCGCCGACGCCGCTCTGCAGTCCGAGATCCACCTGGCCCCGCTCCTGGTGGCCGGCTACATCGCCGCGTCCAGCGGGGTCCGGCGCCTGGTCAGCGGCTTCTTCGCGATGGGCAGCCTGGCCGCGCTGATGATCGGGCTGCCGACCGTGGTCGCGTTCGTGCTGGGCCACGTCGACCGCGCGGTGTTGTACGGCAAGCGGTACGCAGCGCTGCCGCGAGATCTGCAGAGCCTCTACAGCTACATCGACGTCTCGCTCTTCGTCTTCGCGGAGGCGTTGATCTGCGGCATGGTGCTGCTCGGCGCCGACGCCCGCCGGCGCCGCAAGAGCGTCGCGGTCCTGGAACAGCGCAACGCCGAGTTGGTCCGGCTGCGTGCGGCCGCGGCCGAGCGGGCCGCGGTCGCCGAGCGCACCCGGATCGCCCGCGACCTGCACGACGTGATCTCGCACCACGTCAGCGCGGTCGTGATCCGGGCGCAGGCAGCCGACCGGGTCGCCGACCAGCGGCCCGAGGTGCTGCGCGAGGCGATCCGCTGGATCATTGCCAGCGGCAAGGAAGCGCTGACCGCGATGCGCGAGACCGTCCGGGTGCTCAACGCCGAGCCAGGAACTGAGCCGACCGACTCCGGTGGCGGGACCGCCCCGGTCCCGGACCTGGCCGATGTGGCCCGGATGGGCGAGCGGCTGAAGGCGGTCGGGATCGATGTCGCGATGTTCCTGCCGACCCGGCAGCGTCAGCTCACCACGGCCACCGACCTGACCGCCGTACGGATCATTCAGGAGGCCCTGACCAACGTGATGGTGCATGCGAAGGCCACCGCGGCTCGGGTGACCTGGCAGAGTAGTCCGCAGGGCGAGCTCCTCACCATCGACGACAACGGCAGCGGTGGCCCACCACCGGTGAACGTGCTGGAGACCGCCCGGCGGAGCGACAGCGGCCGCGGGAACGGGCTGATCGGGATGCGCGAACGGGCCACAGCGGTCGGCGGCACACTGGCCGTCGCCGCGGGCCCCTTGGGTGGATGGAGAGTGCAGGCATGGCTGCCGCCGCAGAACTGAACGAGCCGAAGATCCGGATCCTGGTCGCCGACGACCAGGGCGTGATCCGGATGGGGCTGGCGATGATCCTCGATCACGAGCCCGATCTGACCACGGTCGCGCAGGCCGGTGACGGTGAAGAGGCGCTGCGGCTGATCGACCAGTACGACCCAGACGTCGTGCTGATGGACATCCGGATGCCGGTGATGGACGGGCTGGTCGCGACCGAGCGCATCACCGCCGCCAACAAAGCCGCCGGGCGGTCGAAGCCCGCCGTACTGGTGCTGACGACGTTCGACGACGAGGCCTATGTACTGAGTGCCGTGCGGGCCGGAGCCTCCGGATTCCTGCTCAAGGACACCGACCCGGACCTGCTGGTGTCAGCCGTCCGCGCCGTACACCGCGGTGACTCTCTGGTCGACCCGGCATCGACGCGCGTCCTGCTGGAGCGGTGTGTCGAGTTAGAGCGCCAAGTCGGCGGTACGACGGCCGCGGCGCCCGCGCAGGCTGATGCGCGCTGGGCCGGGATGCTCGCTCAGCTGAGCGAGCGTGAGCGGGAGATCCTGGTCTGGATGGCCCGCGGCCTGTCGAACCGCGACCTGGCCAGCAAGCTGTTCGTCAGTGAAACCACGGTGAAAACCCACGTCAGCAGCGTCCTGTCCAAGCTCGGCCTGTCCAGCCGCGTCCAGGCCGTCGTCGTCGCCTACGAGGCCGGAGTGGTCCGGCCCGGCGAAGCGGAAGTGCGCTGGGAGTCCTAAAGACTGCGTTGTTTTACAAGAGGAAGTACGCAGCCAACGCCGCCACAGCGAGCAGTAGTACGACGGTCAGTGTCTGGCTGAGCGCTGAAGCCTTACGGCGTTCAGGTAAGAAGTCCCCGGTCATACCTTCAAGAATGCGTGCCGAAACGCCGCCACCCATCGGTCGCCAGGATGGTCTTTTCCTCATCCCGAAGGACTAGTCGGTCGGGCACCAGGCCGGTGACTCGGACCGGGCACCGCAGACGATCGTTGCCTTCGGCACCGGTTTGCCGCGCTGGAAGGTGACGATCGCGACCGGTTTGTTCACCGGCACCCGCCGCGAGACGCTGCCACCGAAGTCGATCGGCCCGGTCACGCCCTGGTAGCCGCGCTTGGCGCCGTCCGCGTCGGTGATCGACTGCAGCGCGGACCAGACCGTCCCGCCGTTCACCGCAATACTGTCGCGCTCGAGGAAACTCGTCGCCAGCACCACGGCGTACGCCGCGTCGTAACTGAGCGCGGCATGACCGTCCAGGCTGCGGCCCCGATCGGTCTTCTCGTACGGGAACAACTCCTCCAGCCGGCTGTAGAAGTCGGCCGACTCCGAGGTCGCGTTCTCCAGGAGATCGGGGGCCAGCGACAACGCGAGGTACTGGAACGGGACCGACTGGTTCAGGCCGCTGGCCGCGCGATCGGCGACGTACTTGGTCGTGTCGTCGCCACCGATGATGTACGGCGGTCTGGTCCGGCAGCGATCCTGGATCCCACCGAGGAACGCCTGGAAGTCGACCTGGCCGCGACCGGCGAAGAACACGACCTCGCCCTGGTGATCGCAGGCCTCGCGGCCGGCGGCGGCCGGATCCATCCCCCCGCTCTGGGGGCCGAAGGAGGACGAGGTGCCGGGGACCCCTACCGCCGCGAACGCCTGCAGGACGTCCTTGGCCAGGTTCTGGCTGTAGGTGTCGGCCGGATCGTCGGACTTGTACACGGTGAGCTTGTTGGTCAGCGCGTGGCCGAACGGGTCCTTCCCGGTGGCGAGCTGGTTCCGGACGTGTGCGGCCGCGACGGCCGCCTCCCGCCGGTTCTGCGGGCTGATCTGCAGGTACATCCTGCTGACGTCGACCATCTGGTCTGCGGTCAGCGTGGCCGCGACGGTCGGCAGCCCGACCGCGGCGAGCTTACGGATCATGTCCTGGGTCGACTGCCGGCTCTCGACCATACCGACCACCGCCACGACCGACGGATCCTTCGCGGCCAAGGCGCCGAGCTGCGCGGCGACCCGATCGGCGTGCCGGTACCGCGGCCCGGCGTTCGCGATCAGCACCCGCAGGATCGGCTCGTAGCGCTGGGCCGGCTTCCCGAGCTGGACAGCTTGCGCGACCGCCAGCCCGGCGAGTTGCTCCCGCTCGGCCGTGAAGCCGCCGGGACTCGACGACCCGTCGCTGGCCGAGGTCAGGGAGGCCAACGTGATCACGGGCCGCTCCGGCTCCCGTTCACTCAACTCTGCCGCCTGCCGGTTCTGCTCGAGGATCTTGTCCCCCACCGGACCGAAGGACTCACTCGGGTACAGCAACGCGTTGGTCCCGTCGGTCAGCCCGACGCAGTCACCGTCCACCCTGGCCACCGAGTCGTCCACAGCCTCGAAGAACAGCCACCGGAACCCGTCGCCACCACAGTGCCGCCGATCATCCAGTACGCCGAACCCGGCGTACGTGCCGGCCAGCACCGCGAGCACGGTCCCGATGATCAACCATCCACCGGACCGCCGCCGCCATATCGGCCCGCGCACCCGCTCGAACGACTGGGGGATCTCCTGCTCGAACTTCGGCAGCGGAGGCGGCGGAGGAGGACCGAAGCGCTTGCGCGGGGGTGCCGGTTCCTCGACGGTGTCGCTGATCGGGAACTTCAGCAACCACGCACCGACCGAGCGCCGCAGGCTCTCCTCCAGGTGCTTCCGCCGCCAGTCGTCCATACTCACGGGCTTCCCGGCGGGCTCCTCGGCAAGCGGTGGAACCTTGCGGCCGATGGTCACCAGAACCAGCGGGTCGAACCGCAGGGTGTCGTTGCGGACCGTCTCGACCATCCGGACCAGCAGGTACCCGCCGTTGATCCGGCTGATCGGCCCGACCAGCAAGATCGGGTGCATGGTCCGGTGCCTGTGGATCCATTCGACCGGCCGGAACCCGGCCCGCAGATCCTCCAGGAACGCGTTCACCAGCAGGCCGGCGAATCGCTCGGGGTCCAGGTTGCGCCGCTTGTCCTCGGTCAGCCGCAGGGCCAGCTCGAACAGGTTGTCGTCATCACCGCGTGCCAGATAGGCCTGATTGCGCAGCCAGCGGTACTCGCCGGACAGTACTGGCACCCTGCCGCTGTGCCGCAGCCAGAAGAAGGAAGGAAGCAGCCAGAGCGTGAGCACCTGGAGCCACCCCGGCAGTTGGAGCTGGATGCGCCCCCAGACACTGTCCGGAGAGCCGGCACCCCCGACAGCCCGCTGGTACATCGCCTGCCGAACCAGCCCGTCCTTGAAGGACGGCGCCGGATCCTGCTGCCTGGGCGGACTACCGGCGTACCCCTTCATCAGCCATCGGACCAGGTCGTACCGCGGGAAGTCGTAGCCGCCCGCGTGGTTGTCCTTCAGCCCAGCAGTCGAACGATCGAGGAGGTCGACAAGCTCATCGACCTCCGCCATCGACACCGGCTGGAGATTCTCGTTCGGCCCCTTCGTCGGCGACACGTCCTCGAGAGCGACGAGAACGTGCGGCACCTGCTTCTCCGGCGCCTGCGAACCTCCGGGCCGGAGCCGGTTCGCCAGCAACCGCAACACGACCGGTGTCGCGGGCTCGCCCGCCCGGGCCGGCTCCAGGTCGAGGGGATCCTGGCTGCACGCGAAGATCGGTTGCGACTCGTCGCTCTCCCGCCGCAGACTCCCGCGCCGGTACGCCTGGAACAACGACGTGGCCAGGCGGTTGAATCCCACCGGCACCTGCTCGGCCATGCACGCTCCCCCAGAATCCTCACGGTCGAGGGGACAACGTACCCACTTCGCTGCGCTGCGTCACAGGTTTGCCAAGAACTCCTCACGCACCTTTTTCGGGACGCACAGCGACCAGGCGTCGAGGACGAGTTCGCGGAGTTCGTCGTACTCGAGGGCAGCGACTCGTACGACGATCCACTGGTACCGCTCGTCGGACTTGCTCGGCGGGAGGAACTTGTCCGGCTCGGCGGCCAGCGCGGCCGCTCGCTCCTCGCGGGGGAAGCCGATGCCGATCGTCTCCTCGTCCGGCGCCACCGCCAGGTAGACGATGCGGCCGACGCGGAACTTGATCCGGTCCCGGACCAGCACCTCGTAGCTGCGCGGCAGGTCGGCTGTCGCTGCCCGAATATCCGTGAGATCGACCACCTCCTCACGATAAGCCGTCATCACTGACAGGAGTTGTCAGTGTTTGTGCCAGTACCGTGTTCGGATGCCCAGTTTGGTCAGTGCTGTCGAAGGGGCCGAGGTGGTGTTCCGCTTCGGCGATCCGACGCATGCGTTCACCGGGGTGCGGCTGTGGCAGGAGCTGGGGCTGGCGGCGGAGCTGCTGGAGTTCAAGCCGGTGGAGTACGGCTGGGAGCTGCGGCTGGCGCGGCCGTCGGTGCACCGGATGGAGTACCTGTTCGACATCGCCGACCTGGGGATGCGGACCGATCCGACCAACCCACGGGTGGTCGGTGGTGCGTTCGGGGACCACTCTTGGCTGCCGCTCCCGGGGTACCTCGAGCCCGCCTGGATCGGCATCGAGCCGGTGGCGTCCACGCTGACGCCGCTCACGGTGGACTCGCCGGTCGGGCCGATCGACGTACAGGTGTGGGCTCCGGAGGGGATCACTCCGGCGTTCGAGCTGCCGTTGCTGCTGTCGCATGACGGGCCCGAGTTCGCCATGTACGCCGGTCTGACGCACTACGCCGGCGCCATGGTCGCTTCCGCGGAGCTCCCGCCGTTCCGGCTCGCTCTGATCCGGCCGACGATGCGGAACCTCTGGTACGCCGCCAATCCGCAGTACGCCGAAGCTCTGACACAGCAGGTGCTTCCGGCGCTGGCGGCCCAGTACAAGAGCCGTCAGCCGGTGCTGATGGGTGCGAGCCTGGGCGCACTGGCAGCTCTGCACGCCGAGTGGCATCACCCCGGGTCTTTTGCCGGGCTGTTTCTGCAGTCCGGGTCGTTCTTCACGCCGGACACCGATCCGCAGGAGTCGCGGTTCGAGTTCTACGCGCAGGTGACCGGCTTCGTCCGTGAGGTGTTGACGGCTGGTTCCGCTCCGAGCACACCCGCCGTCTCGATGACCGCGGGTGCCACTGAGGAGAACGTGCACAACAACCGGGTGATGGCAGCGCAGCTGGCCGAGCTGGGGCTCACGGTCTCCTTTGACGAGACACCGGACATGCACAACTTCACTGCGTGGCGTGACGTGCTGGATCCGGACCTGACGCAGCTGCTGAACCGCATCTGGGCCTAGTCTCGAGCGGGTGCTGAAAACACTCGCCGGGTTCGGTGCCTTCGGTCTCTTCTGGGGCGCCTGGGGTGCTGCGCTACCTGCAGTGAAGGCCGAAGCCGGCGTCACCGACGCTCAGCTGGGTGTCGCGCTGCTGATGGTCGGACTGGGCGCGCTCTGCTCCATGCGCTTCACCGGCTACCTGATCGACCGCTTCGGCGGAGTCGTGCTCCCGGTGACCGTGCTGCTGTTCGGAGCGTGCGGAGTGCTGCCCGCCCTGGCCGGATCGGCAGTCGCACTGGGCGGTGCGCTGTTTCTGCTCGGCGCTACTTCAGGAGCCACCGATGTCGCCATCAACGCGACCGGCTCCGCTGCAGAGGCCGAGACCGGCCGACCGCTGATGAACCTGGCCCACGGCCTGTTCTCCATCGCAGTAGTCGTCGCAAGCCTCGGTACGGCGGCGCTCCGCGCGTCCGGCGCCGGTGCGTTCCCAGTACTCGGCGGCGTCTTCGTCCTGATCGCCGTACTGGCCGCAGCCGTCCTCGCACCAGGCTCAACCCGCATCAAGCCAGTGATCGCCGAAAAGGCGCCCCGCCGACTGGAACCCGCACTACTGGTCTTCGGCGGTCTCTGCGCCCTCGCGTTCGTCGTAGAGAACGCCTGGCAGAGCTGGAGCGCCGTCCACCTAGACACCACGCTCGGCGCCGCACCGGCGCTCGCCTCCAGCGCACCGGCCGTTTTCGCCGCCGCTGCGGCCACTGGCCGGATCAGCGGCAACGCCCTCCTCCGCCGCCTCAAGCCGGCGCAGCTCCTGGTCGCCGGAGGCGTCATCGCAGCGCTCGGCAGCGCACTGGCAGCCGTGGCCGGTAACCCCTGGCTCGCACTGGTCGGTATAGCCATCGCAGGCCTCGGTACGTCGGTCTGCGCGCCAACCATCATCAGCATGGCCGGCGCCTGGGCCGGGCCCGAGCGCCGCGCGAGCGCCATCTCCACCGTCACCACCATCGCGTACCTGGGCTTCTTGCTCGGCCCGGCGATGGTCGGTGCCGCGTCCAGCGTCTGGTCGTTGCCGACGGCACTCGGTGGCGTCGCCGTACTGGCTGTAGTCGTCGCAGCCCTCGGTCCGGTGGCGGGACGCGCTGAGACAAAGCATCCGAGGTAAAGACATGGCAAGGTGGCTGGCGAGAGGTGAGGCGGATGGAGCGAGAGCAGGTCGAACTCGACGCGCCGGGACTCGACCGGCGCGGGACCCTGATCCGGTACGGGCACTACGGCCGACCGGTGCTGGTGTTCCCGAGTGAGCAGGGTCGCGCCTGGGACTACGAGAACAACGGCATGGTGGACGCGGTCGCCGACCTGATCGAGGCCGGCCGGGTGAAGCTGTACTGCGTCGACTCGTTCGACCACCTGAGCTGGTCGGACCGCAGCATCCAGCTGGAGGACCGGGCGCGACGGCACGGCGCCTACGAGTCCTGGATCCTGAATCAGGTGGTCCCGGCGATCGGCGCGGACTCACCGGGTACGAGCGACATCATCACCACCGGCTGCAGCCTGGGCGCCTTCCACGCGTTCAACTTCGCGTTCAAACGCGCCGACCTGTTCCCGGTCGCGATCTGCCAGTCCGGTAACTACGACGCCGCCAGCTGGCACGCCTGGGGTGAGCGCGGCGAAGCGACGTACTTCAACAACCCGGCCGACTACCTGCCGAACCTCGAGGGCGACCACCTGGACTGGCTGCGCCGGCGGCTGTTCGTCGTGCTCACCGTCGGCCAGGGCGACTGGGAGACCCATCCGACGGGGTCGTTGCCGTCGGCCCGCGCGATCGACGCCGTACTGACCGCCAAGGGCATCCCGCATGAGCTCGACCAGTGGGGGTACGACGTAGCCCACGACTGGCCCTGGTGGCGGCAGCAGATCGCCCACCACCTGCCCCGATTCGTCTGACTCGTGAGGAGAACCCGTGGCTGACAACGCATCCCATCTGATCGGGCTGCTGCTGGGCGCCGAGGAGGACTGGCCGCAGGCGTTCGAGGCCCTGCTGCGCCGAGTCGGCCCGGTCAAGACCGCCACTGGCACCCATGAGTTCGAGGCCGAGCGGCTGACCATCGAGCCGTTCGACCTGACCGATCCGGTCCGGGTCGAGCTCGTCATCGACCGGCTCGCGTACTGGTACTACCACCCGCGCGAGTGGCTGAAGAAGGCCGCGCTGATGAACGGCACCTACCTGCTGAACTCGCCGTTCACGTTCCAGTCGATGGAGAAGCACTCGGCGTACTGCGCGATGCTCCGGCTCGGGCTGAAGATCCCGAAGACCGTGCTGGTGCCCTACAAGAACCCGGTCGACAACGTCCGCTGGGCCTACACCTCGGCGAAGTACAACAAGACCTTCGACCTGGACGCGATCGCCGAGGACCTCGGCTACCCGCTGTACATGAAGCCGTTCGACGGCGGCGGCTGGCGCGGCGTCTCCCGGATCAACAACAAGGTCGACCTGCATCACGCCTACGACCAGTCCGGCGAGATGCTGATGCACCTGCAGGCGACGATCGACTACGACAAGTTCGCCCGCGCGCTCTCGATCGGCGCCGAGACGATGGTGATGGACTTCCGTCCCGACGAGCCGATGCACAACCGGTACGCCGTCTCGCACGGATTCCTCAGCCAGTCCGCCGGACACCAGGCGGTGGCGATCAGCCGGATCGTGAACGCCTTCTTCGGCTGGGAGTTCAACTCCTGCGAGATGCTCGTCCGCGGCGATTCGGTGCACCCGATCGACTACGCCAACGCCTGCCCGGACGTTGCGGTGACCTCGCTGCACTACTACTTCCCGTGGGCGATCAGTGCCCTGGTGAAGTGGTCGGTGTTCAGCCTCGCGACCGGCCGCCGTACCTCGGTCGATTTGCAGACCGACAAGTACTTCGCGATCGCCGACGACCCCGAACTGGACTACGACGCGAAGCTCGAGGCCTACCTCGCTCTGGCCGATGCCCACTTCGACACCGTTCGCTATCACGAGTGGTGTGCTGAGAACCTGCCCGACTTCGACGCTCGCGTCCGCGACTGGTTCAGCGGGACGGAGTTCTCCGACATCCTGCGCGAGACGGTCGTGGCGACGTACCCGGCCGACGAGCACGAGAAGTTCCAGGCGCATTTCCAGGGCCTGATCAACCTCTGGCTGGCCGACCAGGCTGAGCAGTAGATCTAGGCTGGCGGGGTGCTAGACGACGACGTACCGGCGTGGTGGCGTGGGCTGGGCCTGGACGGGCTGATCGATGTCCACGTCCACTTTCTGCCGGACCAGGTGATGAACGCGGTCTGGGCGTACTTCGACCAGGCCTCGACGCATTACGGGACGGCCTGGCCGATCACCTATCGGACCTCGGTCGAGGAGCGGCTGAAAACCCTTGCCCTGTTGGGTGTTCGAGCCTTCCCAGCGCTGGTCTACCCGCACAAGCCGGAGATGGCTGCCTGGCTGAACACCTGGGCGCGCGACTTCGCCGACCGCACACCCGGATGCGTCCCGAGCGGCACCTTCTACCCCGAGCCGACGGCATCGGCGTACGTGCGTGAGGCTCTTGACCTGGGCACCCGCATCTTCAAGGTGCACCTGCAGGTGGGCGACTACGATCCGCGCGACGAGGTCCTGGACGACGTCTGGGGGCAGCTGGCCGAAGCCGGTACGCCGGTCGTCGCGCACTGTGGTTCGGGTCCGATCCCTGGCCGCCATACGGGACCGGGGCCGATCGGCGAGGTCCTCCGCCGGCACCCGCGGCTGACCGTGGTCGTCGCGCACCTGGGCATGCCGGAGTACGCCGAGCATCTGGAGCTCACGTCGTACCCGAACGTCCATCTCGACACGACGATGGCGCTGACACCGTTCACCGAGGCGATGATGCCGTTCCCGCGGGACTTGGTCCCGAGGCTGGCCGACCTGGCGGACCGTATCGTGCTGGGCTCCGACTTCCCCAACATCCCGTACTCCTACGCCACCCAACTCCAGGTCCTCGCCGACCTGGAACTCGGCGACGGCTGGCTGCGCGCCGTCTGCCACGACAACGGCGCTCGCCTGCTCGGCGTCTAACCTCTGAGTTCCCGGGCGAACGCGCGGGCCTCGGCTTCGGCTTCGATGCGGTTGCCTGCCAGGCCGCGCCGGAAGTCGTGCTCGGCACGGAAGGCACGGCCTTCCAGAGTGTCGGGTTCGATGACCTCCTCTTCCATCTCCAGGTGGTTCAGGAAGGTGCGCAGGACAGGGCGGGTATCGGGTCCGAGTTGCTCGCGGACGCTCGGCGGATAGCCCGCGGAGTAGCGGGCGCCGTGGTACTCGTCGATCTCACCGAGGAAGATCGCGTCCAGGTTGGGAAAGGCCGCCGGGTCGGCGATCACGGGCGGCAGCGGCTCGTCGGACGCGCGTTGGTCGAGCTTCCAGCAGTCCTGTTCGAGGTCGAGTTCGAGGAGGCTGGTCGCGGCAGCGCCCAACTCGGTGAGGCCGTCATCGTCGAGGTGACTGTCGTGCAGGTTGAGCTCCCACAAACCCGGTACAACGGACCACGCGGCCAGCGCCTTCGCGGAGCCGATGCTGTTGTACGCCAGGTTGAGGCTGTCGAGCTGGGCCTCTGCGGCCGCGAGGGCGGTGAGGTCGTCGTCGTTCAGATTGCAGGCCTCGAGATCGAGGCAGCGTCCGGGGAGTCGCTCGACGACGGGCCATGCGCTGAGCTGGTTGTAGGAGACGTTGAGGATCTCGAGTTGGCCGGTGTTCAGCAGCTCCGGAATCGCGGCCGGCGTGATGCCGGTGGCGGCCAGGTGGAGCTCGGTGAGGTTGACGGCGTTGTGCGACGACGCCCAGGCCACGGCACCGGCGTCACCGATCGGCTGAATCTCCGAACGGCCGTAGTACGGCGAACCGCCCGGATCGCCAGACAGGTCGAGGCGCTCCAGCGCGGGCAGGTCGACATCGTGCGCCAGGTGCTGGGCGCCGGACTCGGTCAGGAAGTTGTGCCTGAGATCGAGGTTGCGGAGCGCTGAGTAGGTGCCGGTGAAACCCTCGGCAGTCACATCCGTGAGGGCCAGCCCGTGCAGAGTCAGGCTCTCGATCCGCTCGCGATCGAGCGCCTCGACCACCTGGACCACTGGGGTATCGCCCATCGGAAGGAGGTTGAGGCTGAGTGCAGTCAGCCGCGACACCAGGCCGCTCGCAACCACGGCGTCGAGCCCCTCGGCGCCGAGGCCGTGGAAGCCACGCACCAACGAGGCACCCACGATGGTGAGCTCGCGCAGGTCTTTCAGTTCGGCGTTCGCAAAGAATGCTGCACAGGCGGCGTCGTCCTCGGGGATGACGTTACCGATCGCCAAGTCCCACGAGTGCTTCCCGTTGCGGCCGCAGCGGAATCCGACCGAGAGCTTTTCGAGCTGCGCCAACTGCGAGCAGGCGGCGAGCTCTCGCGCCTCTTCGATGGTTTCGATGCGGACCGCGGCCGAACGCAGGTCAGGCACAATGCCCGAACGCAGCAGGTGCACGAAGTCGGGAGCCTGCAGCCCTGCATGCCGCAGGCGCAACTGCCGGTCGGCCGGTGGGCGGAAGGGCGGCGGAGTGAAGTGGGACAGATCCTCGCTGACATCGATCAGGTCGAGCGATTCGAGCCGCGCGAGTTCCGGATTCGCGGCGAGCGCGGCAACAGCCTCCGCATCCCGCTCGGTGAGCAGCTCGGTTTTGAGGACCCGCAGGTTCGACCAGGACGACAACGTGTCGGAGACGGTCGCGACCTGGTCTCCGGCGAAATAGCCGAGGTCCAGCCTGGTGACCTGCGGCTGGGGATCCGGCAGCGGCAGGTCCGCCGTACCGATGCGTCCCGACTTCAGCGCCAGCGAGCGGACCAGCGACCAACCCGGTACGGCGTAGCCGTCGTCAAGAGCGGCGAGCCACGACCACGGCGCCTCACGGGTCTCGTCGGGCCACTCCGTGAGCCCTTGCTCACAACGAACAACAAGCTCCGCCGGACTGCCCGCCCGCCCCAACGCAGCGCAGAGCGCACGGAACGCCAACTGACTCGGCGGCCCGGCCAGCACCCGCTCGATCTCCCCCACAGCATCGATCACGGCCGCCACCCTACGGGGCCCCGACAACAAGAAGTGCCTCGGCTGGAGGTTTCTCGCCTGGTCGAATGCTTTGAAGGTTTGGCGGGTGGGCGCGTTCACTGAGGCATGCTGACTCGTCGTACGGTCCTGAAGGCCGCCGCCCTCGCGCCCGCATCTGGTCTGTTTCGCGCCGCTGACCTGCCGCGGGACCGCCTGCTGAACTGGTTGCATTCCCTGCAGACCCGGTCGGCAGATCGGCTGTTGATCGGCCAGGAGATTTCGGCGTGGAGCGCCGCGACGTACGGCGAATTCGTTGACGGCCTGGAACGCAAGACCGGCAAGCGACCCGCGATGGTCGGCGTCAGCCTGCTCGAACCCGGCGACTACGACACCCTCACCATCGACAAACTCGTCGACCACAAGAGCCGCGGCGGACTCGTCACCATCAGCACGCACTGGACACATCCATGGGGCGACTACCCGAGCGCGGGCAAGTACTACGTCCGCAATTCCGAAGCACCGAAGCCGGATCTGCGCCAGCTCCTCAGTACCGCGCCGGACTCTGCACCGAAGCGCGCATATTGGACGCAGGTGGCGGATCTGGTCGCCGTACTGAACAGGTTCACCGACACCGTCGTACTGCTGCGGCCATTCCACGAGATGAACGGCCCGTGGTTCTGGTGGGGTCATGACGTCACCGTCCCGCGCACCGCCCTCATCGACCTCTGGCGCGACCTGCACCTGTATCTATCGGCCCGCTTCACCAACCTGCTCTGGCTCTACTCACCAGCCACCAGCTGGAACGCCGCGATCCGCCACTACTACCCCGGTACGGCGTACGTCGACCTGGCCGGATTCGACCTGTACGACGACGAACTCCGCCCCTACCAACCCGGCCACCGCCCCGATGCCGACGACTGGACCGAGACCCGCAACCTCACCCACCCCGCCGGCCTCGCCGAATTCGGCCCCGCCGGCGACTCCTACCCCCGCGGCGCCCGAGCCCTCATCGACCGCTCCCTCGACACCTACTCGACCGCCGTCTTCGCCCACTCCTGGTACAGCTGGACCAACACGCAAACCCGAGCCCTGGTCCAGCAACCCGACATCGCCTGGGCCCTGAACCGACCCCAAATCCTCACCCTCGAAGGGGTTGGCTGGTGAGACCGGCGGGGCATCGGCGATGCTGGGGGTGTGGAGTATGTGTCCAGAGTGCCGCGGGCGCCGTTGGACGGGCTGATCGACGACCTCTACTACCTGGAGGGTGCGCCGCCGTACGCCCTGCTGACGCTGCCGCCCGCGCCGTCGGCGCTGCTGATCGTCAACCTCGGGGCGCCGTTCCGCATCCGCGGCGCTACCGACAGCGAGACGGCCGAGTACGCCGACGGCTGCGTCATCACCATGCCCACCCGCGCGTGGGTGTTCGGCTACCCGCTCCGGACCCGGTCCGTCGGGGTGCACTTCAAGCCGTGGGGGTTGGCGCCGTTCGTGCCGATGCCCGCGGCCGAGCTGTGCGACCGGCCGGTGACAATCGAGCAGGTTTGGGGCCGGTCCGCCATTTCTGAGCTGCAGGACCGGCTGGCCGCGGCGGACGGACCGCAGGGGATGCTGACGCTGCTCGAGGAGGAGCTGATGCGACGGCTGCGCGAACCCGCTGGCCTGGGGCTGGTCCGCCATACAAGCAATGTCATCGCGGCGTCCAGCGGCGCGGTGGCGATCGGCGACCTGAGCGTGGCAGCTGGTGTCAGCAGCACGCATCTGGCCCAGCGGTTCAAGGAACTCATCGGCGTCACCCCGAAGCGGCTCGCCCGCACCTACCGCTTCACCTCCACCGTGTTCCCGCTCAACCCCGACGGACCGATCGACTGGGGCGAGATCGCCGGCGCCGGAGGCTATTTCGACCAGGCCCACTTCAGCCACGAGTTCCGGGAGTTCACCGGGCTCACACCGACCCGGTACGTCGAAGTCCGGCGGCGGTTCCTGCGCGAACATCCCGGCCACACGCTGGAAGGCTGGCCCCTGCCGGCCGATTGATTTCTTACAAGAACCACAGCTCACGACAGGCTAGGTTCTAGGCACCTCAGTGCAAAAGGAGATCCCCCGTGGGCAAGGTAGTCATGTACAGCTCGGTGTCCGTGGACGGCTTCATCGCGGACGAGAACGACCAGCCCGGACCGCTGTTCGACTGGTTGACCACCGGTGACGTCCCGCTGGACGACAGCGGTTTCGTCAAGGTGTCGCAGGTCTCCTACGACTACACCCGCCCGTACTGGGACCAGATCGGCGTGACAGTCGCCGGCCGCCACGTCTTCGACATGACCGACGGCTGGGACGGGAAGCCTCCGGCCGGGATCGACCACGTGGTCGTCGTGACGCACCGCCCGCAGCCCGACGGCTGGGACCCCGAGGCGCCGTTTCACTTCGTCGACGGCATCGAAGCAGCCATGGTCAAAGCACAGGACCTCGCCGGCGACCGCATAGTCGAGGTCGCCGCCGGCGACGTGGGCGGCCAGATGCTCGCCGCCGGCCTGGTCGACGAGGTCCGCATGGACGTAGTCCCCGTCGTCCTCGGATCCGGCAAACGCTACTTCGGCTCGGTCGACGCCCAGCACCTACTGGACGACCCCGACATCATCCAAGGCAACCGAGTCGTCCACCTCCGCTACCAGGTACGCCGCTGAGCCCGTGCTAGCCGAAGAGCAACCTGCTTCCGTCGGTGAAGTTTTGGCCTAAGTACTGGGAATCGCCGCGCCAGGGCATCGAGCCCCAGCCGATGCCGTTGGTCCAGGCTTGGAGGTGGCCGTCGGGCTGGACGACGGCGATGTCGGATCGGCCGTCGCCGGACAGGTCAGCGAACTTGACGTTCGTCGGTGCGGTCGTGCCGAGCTGGGCGATGATGACCGAGTCGCCGCGCCAGGGCGGTGCCGCGAATCCTTCGACGTTGTGCCAGGCCTGGACGTTGCCGTCGGACTGCAACACCATCACCTCGGCCTTGCGGTCGCCGTCGAGATCGGCCCAGTGGATCCGCTCGGCGGCCGTCGTACCGAACTCGGCGACGATCAGCGAGTCACCGCACCACGGCATCGGTGCGAAGCCGTTGCAGTTCTTCCAGGCGCGGACCTTGCCCTCGGGTTCCAGGACCAGTACCTCGGCCTTCCGGTCACCGTTGAGGTCGGCGAACCACACTCGCTCCGGCTTCGATCCGTCGATCGCCGCCACCTGGACCGACTCGCCGCCCCACGGGTGATCGCCGTACCCGCGGACGTTGCGCCACGCCATCGCCTTCCCGTCAGGCTGGATCTGGATCGCCTCCGTCCGGCCGTCACCGTCCAGGTCGGCGAACCGCGTCCGCCCCGGCTCGGAGAATCCCGACGCCGCCACCACCGAATCCGGGCTGCCCCAGGCGCCGACCCCGTTGTCGTTGTGCCAGGCCCGAACAGCACCACCGGGTTCGACACACATCAATTCCGCGCGCGCATCGCCCGACAGGGACGCCCCGACGCCAGCCGGATCGCTGATGTCACCGACGGCATAGGGCTGCTGCGTCGCCTCGAGCTGAACGCTGCCACCGGCCCAGACTGCGGTCGCCGTCACCGGTACGGCGGACGCTCCGGCCGGCGCTTTGATGTCAAAGGCAACATGTGCAACCCCAGCCGGCGCAATCGTCCCGACCGCAGACGGCTTCGACACCACCCATCCCGCAGGCAAGGCGAGCCGCGCCTCGACCCCGGTCAACGGAGTCGCCGTGTCATTGACGATCGACACCATCGCCTGCCCAGAGCCGTCCGCCGCCAGCGTCGCCGCCGCGAACGTCAGCCCAGGCCGATCAGTCGTGGTCGGCTGCGCCGCCGGTACGGCGCTGAATCCGTTGCCTGCAACAACTCTCGGAGCGAGACCGCGATCACCGGCGTGCAGTCCGAACACCCGGAGTCCGCCGCCGTTCGAGGCAATGCGGACCGTGATCGTCGACTTCCCCTGGACCGCGGCAGCAGGCAGCGGGACCGCGACCGGGTAGCCGTAGTGGTTCCCCGTACCGGCGCCGTACACCCCGAAGCTCCGCGCGGCGACCCCGAGTGAGTCCGACGGATCGTCCGGCAGTACGACGCTGTACGGCGCCGCACCGTCGACCGTGACCGTCATCGTGGTCGGGAACTTGCGCGCATTCGTTGCCGTGTCGACCTCGGCCCACGGAGTGGACGACATCGGCCGCCGGGCCTCCGCCGAAGACGCCTCGAACTCCAGCGCTCCACCGTTCTGAGCCTCAGCCGGTACGGCGACCTGGTACTCGAAATAGCCTGCCCCGTAACCGACCAACTGCTGCGGCCCGCAGGCCAACTGCCCCTCGGTACCGCCGCTCCACTGACTCGCGCTCGGCGACATCGGGTCCAACGCACCAGCGCGCACCGTTGTGTCCACGAAGGTGACGTAGCTTTCCGCGACCGTCTTCCCGCCCGCCTCCAGCCACACCCAGATCTGCCCACTCCGCAGGGTCTCGGGCACCGTCACCTCGACCGGCGCGGCCTCGACGACGTCGTACTGCGTCGTGGTCGCCGGCCTGGTCCCGCCGACGTTCGGGTCGAGCGGACGACCGTCGGCGCCGGTCCCGGCGACCTTCCACCGGAGCTGGGCCGTCGACAGATCTTCGTCGCTGAAGTGGCTGATGCTGATCGGCAACGAGACCTGGGCCCCGGGCTTGATCGCCACCGTGCTGTCCCGATTGATCGAGATCGCATCGTCGCGATGGACCAGATCGACATCCCGCAACGCCCCGGTGTGATCGCGGAACAACGGTCCGCGGCGCTGCCGGTCGTACGTGAGCGGTGTTCCTTGCTCGAGCTCGATCGCGCTCAGCTCGACACCGATGTACCCGGCCAGCTTGGGATAGCGGCGCATCAGGCTCATCTGCTCGAGCTGCTGACCGAAGCTGAACGACATCTCACTCATCAACCAGGGCTGGCCGTTCTGCGTTCCTTCGTCGAAATTGCGCGTCGAACCGGGCCGCAGGTCGTTGTTGAAGACATCCAGGTGCGGCTTCCATTCGTCGTACCCGGCATAGCCCTGGTGGAGGTCGTTGAGGTCCGTGCCACCGGTGTGGCCGTTCTCGCAGCAGGCGGAGTTGTCGTCGACCAGCACGTTGCCGGCCTCGGTTCGCACGTACGGGACCATGCGCTGCAGGTAGGAGATCGTGAGCGGATGCAGCTTGCCGTTGGGGTTCGTGTACACGGCACCCCAGCCCTCGTTGAACAGCCCCCAGATCGCTATCGACGGATGATTACGATGCAGCCGCAACGACGCCTTGGTGAGCCGTTCGTGCAGGGCGAGCGACGCCGTACTGAGTGAGTTCCCGCGGCCGGAACTCGGGATCTCGAGCCAGGTCAGCAGACCGAGCTTGTCGGCCCAGTGGTAGTAGGCCGGCTCGAAGACCTTCACGTGGGCGCGGACGAGGTTGAACCCGTTGTCCCGCGCGGCCTTGAGGTCGTAGGCAATGGAGCCGCGCCCGGGATCGGCCGCCGTACCGGTGGTGAAGTCGGCGCCGGTCACCTCGCCGGTGGGGGTCTGATGGCCCCAGGGGTTGAAGCCTTGGTCGAGGGTGCCGCGGAGGTAGATCGGGCGGTTGTTCAGCCAGATGTACTCGTAGTAGTTGGCGCCGGTGGTTGCCTGCGGCGCCTTCTTCCGCTCGACCTTCCGCAGGCCGAAGGTGGCCCGGATGCCGTCCTGATCGCCGTCCAGGGTGACGTCCGCGGTGTAGAGGTTCGGCTTGCCGATGTCCCAGAGCATCGGATCCGGGATCTGGATCCTGACCTGGCCGACACCGTTGCTCAAAGCAACGTTGCTACTGGCAACCTCGACGCCGGCCGTGTTCCGGAGTGCGACCTTGGCGGTGCTCGCGGCGCCGATGGCACGGACGGCCACAGTCGCGTACGCCGAGGTCGGGGTGCGGCCGTTGAACGTGAGCTCGGAGGTGATCCGCGGCTGATCCAGCGTCGCCGCCTTCACCGGTTCCAACCACACCGACTGCCAGATCCCGCCGGTCGGACCGAACACGTCACGCCGGCCGATCGGGTACTTCGAATCCAGCACCGGCGCCGGGGCGACGCTCCGAATCGCCAACGTATGCGTCGATCCCGCCGGGAGCGCACCCAGGTCGACAGTCAACTCGGTGTCACCGTCCTCGGGCGCGTCGAACACCTGGTTGCCATCCAGCCAGACCCGCGCACCCCAGTTGGCCGCCCCGATCCGCAGCCGGGTCCGCTGACCGGCGAAACCCTGCGGCACGGTGAACGACCTGCGGTACCAGACAGCACCGGCGTACCCGTCGAACGGCCCACGATAGAGGTCGTCCGTCGCAAACTGCTGCTCCCCGAAGGCCGCCAGCGACTGATACGGGAACGGCACCTGAATCGCCTTCCCATACTGCCGATCCGCCCGGAACCATCCCTGCCCGACTCCCACATCGTTCTGATCGAAGTCGAAGGACCAGGCCCCGTTCAACGACAACCAGGCGTTGCCGGTGAACGGCCGCCGATCGGCATCCGGCCGCGGATACTCGTTCCGCGGTACGACGGGCTCGGCGCTGAGGCGGATATCGGCAGTCGGGCTGTCCGTCAGAGTCGTCGACGCGAACCCCAAGCCCTCCTTCCCCGCAATCACCGCAGCCGCCCCGCTCGGCACACCCGTCAGCGTGTAACCCCCGTCGGCGGCCGTCACGACGTACTGATCCGTCCGCGCCGCGTGCACGCTCACCCCACCAACGCCCCGCCCAGCACTGTCAGTCACCCTGTC
>NZ_SMKA01000104.1 GCF_004348455.1 Kribbella albertanoniae | reverse complement strand
GGTGTGGCTTGGGGGTGGTGAGCACCGAGAGGTCGGCGGCGAGGCGGACGCGGTTGCGGCCGGCGGCTTTGGCGGCGTACATGGCGCGGTCGGCTTGCAGCAGCAGGTCGTGGACGGTGATGCCGTCGGCGGGGTAGACGGAGACGCCGATGGAGACCGTCAGGTGGAAGGTGTCCGGATCGAGGTCGGGATCGTCGAGGACGCCGGCGCACATCGCGGCCAGCGGGCTCCCGGCGACTGCGTTGCGCAGCCGGTCCGCCGTCACCGTGGCCTCGTCGATCCCGGTGTCGGGCAGCGCGATCACGAACTCCTCGCCGCCGAACCGGCCGATCACGTCCTTGGCCCGGATCGCACTGCGCAGAATCGTCGCGACCGCCCGCAGCGCCTCGTCGCCGACCAGGTGGCCGTGCCGGTCGTTGACCTGCTTGAAGTGGTCGATGTCGATCAGCAGCACGGACATCTGCTCGCGCTGGGTCCGTGCGTTGTGAAGCATCTCCTCGGTTTGCCGACGCCACCAGTCGACCCGGGTCAGGCTTGTCTTCGGGTCGGTCTGCGCTTCGGACTCCAGTTGGCCGAGCAGCAGCGCGCGCTGCGCCGTCAACGTGATCGGGATGGCAACGAAGGCGAACCACGGGCTGATCAGGCAGGCACCGGCCAGCAGACAACCGAACATCGCGGCGGTCGCGTCGATGCAGAGGTCATCGAGCCCGCCGACCGTCTCTTCGCGGCTGCTGCCCGGCACGATCAGCGAGATGGCCAGACCGCAGAGCAGCGTGTCGGTGGCGACGAAGGTGACTGCAGTGAGCACCATCGAGGCGACCAGCGCCAACTCACCGCCGCCGAACAGTTCGCGCGCCGAGCCGAACACCTCATGCGCAGCGCCGACGGCGAGAATGTGCACGGAGGTCGAGAAGGCCCACCGGTACGGGATGCATTTGCCGGCCCGGATCCGCCACCAGATCCGCAGCAGCACCACGACCAGGATCGCCAGCGCCGGATGCAGGATGATCGCGGCCGCGATCATCCAGGCCGGGGCGAGGTCCTTGTGCAGGGCGCCACCGCGCCGGCGCCGGTTCTCCACCCGGCGCGCGCCCTCGACCGCGATCAGGGCCGACAGCGTCAACGCGGCCACCACGTCCAGCCCGTGCCAGCTCGGCAACTCGGTGAACGTCTGAACGCCGTACCCGAGGGCGGCGAAGTCGACGAGCACGACGACAACGAACGCCGGGACCGTCAGGGTCCACAGCGCCCATTTCCGTACCGATCGCCTACTCTGCGCAACCATTACCCCCACGGTACGACGAGTGAGCGTCACGTCCCAATCCGCGACGGAGCGGCCCGGATGACAATGTGGAAACGATGATCAGTGCCAGCCGATTCAGTCGTTTGATCAATCATCAAACACGAAAAACCTTTATATCGTTCGGTTTTTCCGTGGACCGGCGGGTCTCGAAAAGGTTTCCGGACTCGCCCGGGATGCACCGCAGGATCGGCGGTCGGGTCCGCTCAGCGGACCCGGCCCACAGCTTTGAGGCGATTACCGCCGGCGACGAGCGGCGCCGAACAGGCCGCGGACGATCTCCCGGCCCGCGGTCCGCGCGAACTGCTTGAACGCCGACGAACCGATGACCTGCTCGACCATCGACTTCTCCGGCTTCGGTGCCCGGCCGCGCGGCGCCGGCTGCTCCTGCGGCTGTTGCTGCTGCTTGGCCTGCTCCTCGGCCTCGGCCTGCTCAGCGCCGGCCTGGACCTTCTTGGCGAGAAGCTCGTAAGCCGACTCCCGGTCGAGCACCTGCGAGTACTTCGCGTTGTTCGGTGAAGCCTGGACCGACGCTGTCATCTGGTCGGCGGCCGCCGGCGCCATCAATGAGAGCGGTGCGCGCAACCGGGTCCAGGCGACCGGGGTCGGCGCGCCCTTCTCGTTCATCACGGTCACGATCGCCTCGCCGATGCCGAGCTGGGTGAGCACCTCGCCGAGGTCGTACGCCGAGTTCGGGAACGTCGACACGGTCGCCTTCAACGCCTTGGCGTCGTTCGGCGTGTGCGCGCGCAACTGGTGCTGGACCCGCGAACCGAGCTGGGCGAGCACGTCGTCCGGCACATCCTTCGGGGTCTGGGTGACGAAGAAGACGCCGACACCCTTCGACCGGATCAGCCGGACGGTCTGCGCGATCGAGTCCAGGAACGCCTTCGAGGCGTCGTTGAAGAGCAGGTGCGCTTCGTCGAAGAAGAAGACGAGCTTCGGCTTGTCCACGTCACCGACCTCGGGCAGGTCGTGGAACAGGTCGGCCAGCAGCCACATCAGGAACGTCGAGAACAACGCCGGCCGGTCCTGCAGGTTCGGCAGCTCGAGCAGCGAGATCAGGCCCTTGCCGTCCCGCTGCTGCAGCAGGTCGGCGGTGTCGAACTCGGGCTCCCCGAAGAACGCCTCGGCGCCCTGGTCGGCGAACCCGATCAGCGCCCGAAGGATCACCCCGGCGGTCGCGGCCGACAGCCCGCCCAGGTCCTTCAGATCGGCCTTGCCCTCGTCGCTTGCCAGGTGCGTGATGACCGCCCGCAGGTCTTTCAGGTCGAGCAGCGTCAGACCCTGCTTGTCGGCGTAGTGGAAGATCAGCCCGAGCGACGACTCCTGGACGTCGTTCAGCCCGAGCACCTTCGACAGCAGCACCGGCCCGAACGACGTGACGGTCGCACGGATCGGGATTCCGGCGCCCTGCCCGCCGAGCGCGTAGAACTCGGTCGGGAAGCCGGTCGCGGTCCACTCCTGACCGATCGTCTTCGTCCGGGTCAGCAGCTTCTCGTTGCTCTCACCCGGCTGCGAGATCCCGGACAGGTCGCCCTTGATGTCGGCGGCGAACACCGCAACCCCGGCCGCCGACAGCTGCTCGGCCATCAGTTGCAGCGTCTTCGTCTTACCGGTACCGGTCGCACCGGCCACCAGACCGTGCCGGTTCACCATCGACAACGGGATCCGGACTGCCGCCTCCGGTTTGGGTTCACCATCGACCAGCAGCGCACCGAGCTCGATCGCCGCCCCCTCGAACGCATACCCCTGCTTGACGGTCTCGACGACGTCGGCTGTGTCGGTCATGGCCGCATGCTATTACCTCAAGATCTACAACCTGGGTATGACGTCTTTCTCATCCGAAAGGTTGAGTTTGGTTCCGGGCTGTTCCGGTGACGTTGCCGACCTCTCACTCGACCTCTGACAACGCTAGACTTCGGGGGGTGATCTTCAAGCGTGTCGGGGAGGAAAGGCCGTACCCGGAGCACGGGCTCAAGCCCAAGGACTGGTCGTCGCTGCCACCACGGCAGGTGCGGCTGGACCAGCTGGTGACGACCAAGGGCACGCTCGACCTGAATGCACTGCTCGACGAGGACTCGACGTTCTACGGCGACCTGTTCGCCCATGTCGTCGAATGGAGGGGTGAGATGTTCCTCGAGGACGGTTTGCACCGCGCACTGCGAGCGGCACTGCAGCAGCGCCTGGTTCTGCACGCCCGGGTCCTGGTCGTGGACTGATCACGATGACCGCCCTCTACCCCCAGCCCCGCCCGCAGCTGCGGATCCACTGGCGCACGCCCATCACCATGGTCGTCCTGCTGGCGATCCTGGTCGGCGGCGCCTGGTGGGGCTGGAACTCGCTGATCAACACCAGCGCCGGCCCGACCTGCGTCGAGCAGCAGCTCGAGAACAACCGCCTGGTCCCCAAGCAGGTCTCGGTGAACGTCTACAACGGCGGCGCCAAAGCCGGCACCGCGGCCAAGGTCGCCGACCTGCTCCGCAAGCGCGGCTTCAACGTAGCCAAGGTCGCCAACGAGCCCAAGGGCGACAAGGTCGACACCGTGGAGCTCCGCGGTAACGCCACCAACTCCCCCGAGCTCCAACTGGTAGCCGGCCAGCTGGCCCAAAAGGCCGCCCCCGTAGCCGACGGCCGCGACAGCCACACCGTGGACCTGGTCGTAGGCACCAAGTACACCAAGCTCAACGCCAAGGGCCTGGCCTCCATCACCGTCCCCGCCGGCAGCTCAGTCTGCCTCCCCGTCATCTACACCCCCCAGCCCGTCCCCAAGGGCCAAAACCCGAACTGACCTCTTCGGGATCCGCACGTGGGTTCAACCTGCGCTGCGAGTGGGTTCAGTGTGTTCGCGTTCGGTCGGGCTGGGTTACTCGGCGTTCGGGCGAGGGACAGGGCCGAAGTCGCCGCGCTCGGGCGAGGTCAGGATGGCGAGAAGTTCGGGGTCCGCGTAGATCTCGGCAGTGTTCCGCCATTGGGCAATCAGCGTCAGGACCGGCGCGGACACTCGCAGGTCGGCGCTCGCATCCATCATGTCCACCAATTCCTGAGCGAACTCGCCCCGGCCACCTGGCGGGAGGAACGTGATCCAGGGAAAGACCTGCGGCAACAACTCGTTCAGGAGTTGGGAGCGCGTCTCCGGGTTGCCCATGACGGCCCGCAGCACGCGCACCGTCAGTACGACGATCTGGTGGTTCTCCGACATCCGCTCCACGGTGGTCAGCACCAGGTCGTCCTCGGAGCCCCGGCGGCGGAGGCGGAGGGCCTGGCGGCGCGTCGACTTCAGCTTCTCGACCGTCTCCACGGGGCGTTGGAGCAGGTCGGAGAAGGTCACTTCCGGGAGATCCGTCATAGTTCAAAGGTAGTTCAGTAGAACGGCGCGCAACGAACCGTCAGTGGTTTTCGCGGCCTTTTTCGCCGAACCAGCCGGCTAGGCGGCCGGCTCGGGAGATGGCTCGGAGGCGGCGGGCGGTTTGGTCGCGGAGGGGGCTGGGGGCTACGACGAGGAGGGCGTCGCCGGCGCGGAGGACGGTGCGGCGGTCGGGGACGAAGGCTTCATCGCCGCGGATGATCAGGGAGACCGAGACACCGGCGGGGAGGCGGAGTTCGGCGATCTCGACGCCGGCCAGGCGGGACTCGCTGGGGACGTGGACCTGGAGCATGTCGGCGTTCAGGGACTCCAGTGGGGCGACGTCGATCTCGACCTCGAAGGCCGCGTTCTCGTCGAGGACGCCGAGTTTGCGGGCCAGCCAGGGCAGGGAGGGGCCTTGGAGGAGGGTGAAGAGCAGGACCAGGACGAAGACGATGTCGAAGATCCTCGTGGCCTGCGGGACCCCTTCGGCCAGTGGAATGGTGGCCAGGACGATGGGGACGGCGCCGCGGAGGCCGGCCCAGGAGATGAAGGCCTGCTCCCGCCAGGGCACCTTGAACGGCGTCAGCGAGATCACCACGGCAAGCAGGCGGCCGACGACGGTGACGCCGGTTCCGATCACGAGGGCGACCAGGACGTCGTTCAGGCTGATCCGGCCGGGTGAGGCGAGCAGGCCGAGCATGACGAACAGGCCGATCTGCGCCAGCCAGGCGAGGCCGTCGACGAACGAGCGGGTCGCCATCCGGTGCGGGAGCTCGGCCTTCCCGAGGACGAGCGAGGTCACGTACACGGCGGCGAAGCCCGATACGTGGAGCAGGACGGTGCCACCGGCGTACGAGATGATCGCCAGCGAGACGACCGCGAGCGGGTACAGGCCGGCGGAGCCGAGGGCGACCCGGCGGATCAGGCCGACGCTGATCCAGCCGATCGCGAACCCGAACAGCGCGCCGACCACCAACTCGTAGAACACCAGGCCGGTGAAATACAGCCACCCGTGCTCGCTCGTGGCGCCCGTGCTGACCAGGGTGACGAGCAGGACGGTCGGCGCGTCATTCAGCCCGGACTCCGCCTCCAGCGCGCCCCTCAACCGCGGTCTGATCGGAACCCGACGCAGTACAGAGAACACAGCCGCCGCGTCGGTCGGCGATGTGACAGCACCGATCAGTACGGCGATCTGCCAGTCCAGCCCGAGGACGTAGTGCGCGATGCAGGCCACGACGCCGACGCTGATCGCGACCCCGACCGTGGCCAGCACGAGCCCGAGGGGCATCACCGGGCGGACTTCGTTCCACCGGGTGGTCAGGCCGCCCTCGATCAGGATGATCACCAGCGCCGCGAACCCGAGCGCATGGGCGATCTGAGCGTCCTCGAAGTGAATGTGCCCCGGCCCGGACTCACCGAGCAGCAGGCCCATCCCGAGGTAGATGAGCAGCGACGGGAGCCCCAGCCGCCCGGACAGGCGGACAGCCACCACCGCAACGAGCAGCACCACGGCCCCGCCCAGCAGGATCCGGTCGAGCTCTGCCACGTCCACGGTTGGGGCCTTTCAGTCGAACTCAGGTCCCGAGAGACGAAAACCCTGACGCATCACACAGCATCAGGGTCTTCGGTCCTACGTCCATCCCGGAGGACGGTTGGCGGTGGCGGAGGGATTTGAACCCTCGGATGGGGGGTACCCATCACGCGCTTTCGAGGCGCGCTCCTTCGGCCGCTCGGACACGCCACCGCCGCAGAGGCTATCAAGACCTGTGCCCGGAAAAGAAATCGCGGAGCCGGGCACCGGCCACATCGGCCATCACGCCGCCGAACACCTCGGGCCGATGGTTGAGCCTGCGGTCCCGGACGACATCCCACAACGACCCCACGGCACCCGCCTTCTCGTCGTACGCGGCGAAGATCAGCCGCTCGATCCGGGACAGCACGATCGCGCCCGCGCACATCGTGCAGGGCTCGAGGGTGACCACGAGAGTGCAGCCGGTCAGCCGCCACTCGCCGACATGCCGGGCGGCCGCGCGGAGCGCCAGCACCTCGGCATGCGCGGTCGGGTCGCCGGTGGTCTCGCGCTCGTTGTGCCCGCGACCGATCACCTCACCCTCGGCGTCGATCACCAGAGCACCGATCGGTACGTCGGGCAGCGCGAGCTCGGCCTCGTCCAGGGCCACGGCCATCAGCCGGGACCACTCGCGCTGCAGGGCCGGGCTAACCAATTGCTTCGATCGCCTCGTGGAACTGGTTGCCGAACCCGAGCACGTCCGCGACTTCCTCGAGCATCTCCTCGGGGAGGAGGTCGATGTCGTCGCACAGTGCCCCGAGATCCATCGCGCTCATCCCGAGATCCGCGACGATCGTCAGGTCACCGGCCGGGACCTGCTCGTCGTCGTCATCGACCAGCGGGATGTCCAGCTCATCGACGACCTGCTTGGCCAGTGGCCACTCGGTCGCTGCGGTCACGTCGGAGATCAGGAACCGCGCCCGGCCACCGTCCAGCCGGATCAGGATGAAGAAGTCCTCGTCGACCGAGATCATCCCCAGTACGCCGGCCTCTCCCGGGTACCGGCGCAGCCCGGAGACCACCGCGGACAGGTCGGGCTCCCCGCGCAGCACCAGCGGGGTGACGGTCCACACGCCGTCCTCGGTGTAGGCGGCAACAGCGAAGTCGAGGTCGGTGGTTATTGGTCCTGCGGTGGCGTCGGACACTGTGTCATGGTGACAGACTCCCGAGGTCGGCGGGAGAAATATCGGGGAACACGCCCACTTCAGTGGTGGTACGTCGCTCTCCGCATCGCCTCGCGGAGTCGCCGGACGCGGGCCCGCCGGGGCGCGATCCGGTCCCGCAGCGCCTTCGCCTCCTCGAGCTCCCGCAGGAACTCGGCCCGCCGGTGCAACCGTTCGAGGTCACGCGGCGGCCAGGGCTGGTCGGTCGGCTCAGCACTCTCGGTCATCGGCACTCCCCTGGGGCGAAGGGCACAAACCAATGCACTTTCGATGCTAAAGCCGCGAGAAGTTTCGCGGGAGGAATCGCCGACGGTAGCGTTCCGGGTTATGCAGATCCTTGTCGTGGACCACCCGCTCGTCGCCCACAAGCTGACCACGCTGCGGGACGAGGCCACGGACTCGCCCACGTTCCGCCGGCTGACCGAGGAGCTGGTCACGCTGCTCGCCTACGAGGCGACGCGTGATGTGCGGACCGGTCCGCACACCGTGCAGACCCCGGTGGCCGAGGCGGAGGGTGTGAAGCTGACCTCGCCTAAGCCCCTGGTGGTGCCGATTCTGCGCGCGGGCCTGGGCATGCTCGAGGGGATGACGCGGCTGCTGCCGACCGCCGAGGTCGGGTTCCTCGGCATGATCCGCAACGAGGAGACCCTGGACGCCTCGACGTACGCCGAGCGCCTGCCGGAGGACCTGTCCGGCCGCCAGTGCTACGTCTTGGACCCGATGCTGGCGACCGGCGGCACGCTGGCCGCGGCGATCCAGTTCCTCGTCGACCGCGGCGCCGACCACATCACCGCCATTTGCTTGCTCGCGGCCCCTGAAGGTGTCGAGCGGATCGAGCGCGAGCTCACCCACCTCAACATCCCCTGCAACCTCGTGGTCGCCGCGATGGACAGCCACCTCAACGAGAAGGGCTACATCGTCCCCGGCCTGGGCGACGCCGGTGACCGCCTGTACGGCGTCGCCCAGTAGCTCAGACGAGTTCGTTGCGGTAGAAGAGGTTGGCTCGGCGGTCGCCACCGACACCCGACGCGAAGCCGAAGTACAGGCGGGCGGTCGCGTCGGTGGAGCCGTACACCGCCATCCCCTCGGCTTCGCGGTAGGTCAGGCTGTTCCCGGCCAGGGTCAGGAACGAGTCCACGATCTTCCCGGCGTTGATGTCGTAGCACCACAACTTCGAGTTGGCTTTGGCCGGATCGGGGTCGCCGGGATACGCCGTACCCTCCCAGAAGTAGCAGTACGAGCCGTAGAGCGCCCAGCCCTGGAAGGCGACCCCCGCGGTCAACGCGGGCTGCACGAAGGACGCGAGCACGGTCGAGTAGTTCCCGGCAGACGCTGCAGCGAGGTCGTACACGGTGATCCGCATGCCCTCGGGCGAGGCGTGGCGGACGCCGAGCCGTCCGTACCGCTGGTCCACCGCAGGCGTCAGGACACCACCCGTGACCGGTTTCCACTTCGTCACCGAGGCCGAGGTCAAGGTGGTGTCGTTCCTCCACGGGAACCGGCAGATCTGCCGCCCCCGCCCGTTCGTGGTGTCGACATCCGTCTCGGTCCAGATGTACGACGTACTGCCGACTGCCTGGGCACCGATCGAAACGGCATGGCCGAAGCCATTCAGGTACATGCGACCCAGCACAGTGCCGGTCAGACTCAGCTGGGTCAACGTGAGATCGCCGCTGTTGGCCCCGCGGCCGGCTCTGAGCTGGCCGGTGAAGAGCCGGTTGTTCGGGGTGTCGAAGGCGAAGGACTGCATCACAGTCACATCCGCCAAGGGCTTGTGGCGGAAGATCTCACCGCCGTCGCCACCCATGGCGAAGCGTTTGGTGGTGGGCAGGGCAAGGCTCCGGGCGGAGGCGGTGGGGACACCGAGAGCACCGGCAGCAACTACTGCACCGGCACCCGTCAGCAACCCACGGCGGGAAATATTGTCCATATCGCACGATAACTTGTGTTAACTACTCACGAACAGGTGTTAGAAGGACTCCGGTAGATCAGGAACCTCCAGCGAGACCAGCTGAGCCGGGGTCGGCGTCTTGAGCTCCGACATCCGGTGCGCCTGCCGCTCGGTCATCGCCTGGAAGATCTGCCGCGCCGACCGGCCGTTGCCGAAGCCCTCGCCGCGCGGCTGCTGCTCGAACAGCGTGCTCAACGCCGCCCGCGCGTCGACGGTCAGCTCGTACTGGTGACCGCGCGCCTGGTGTTCGACGATCCCGACCAGCTCGGCCGCGGTGTAGTCCTCGAACTGCAGCGTCCGGGTGAACCGCGAGGACAGCCCCGGGTTCGAGCCGATGAAGCGGGACATGTCGTTGACGTACCCGGCCACGATCACGACCAGGTCGTTGCGGTGATCCTCCATCAGCTTCACCAGCGTGGCGATCGCCTCGGCGCCGAAGTCGTTGCCGATCCCGATCGGCGCCAGCGAGTAGGCCTCGTCGATGAACAGCACGCCGCCCAGCGCCTGCGTGACCGCGGCCTGCGTCTTCGGTCCGGTATGACCAACGTACTCGCCGACGAGCGCCGTCCGGTCGACCTCGACCAGATGCCCCTTCCGCAGCAGACCGAGCGCCTTCAGGATCCGTCCGTACAGCCGCGCGACCGTCGTCTTACCGGTACCCGGGTTCCCCGCGAAGACCAGGTGCCGGCTGAGCGGCGGTGCCGGCAGGCCGGCCTCCTCACGCATCCGGACCGTCTGCATCAGCTTCACCATCGACTGGACGTCACGCTTCACCCGGTCCAGCCCGACCTGCTCCTCGAGCTCGGCCAGAACGTCCTCGAGCGTTTCGTCGTCCGGCGGCATGCTCTCGTCGAGCGGCCCAGCCACCTGAGCAGGTGGAGTCGAAGCAGCCCCCGCTGTGGCCGCGACCGGCGTCTCGCGGATCATCGCGACACCATCGACAGTGCAGTCCTCGAAGACCGGTACGGCGCCATCCTCCTGCCCGACCGCCTCCGAACAGTCCCGGATCCGCAGGTGCTTGAAGGTAGGAGCCGCCGTCTTCGCCAGGTGCAGTGCCGGGTACTTCGTCCCAGTGACATCGCAGTCCGTGTAGGTCCCACCGGCCTTCTCGGCCACGTAGATCCCGTTCTTCGCCACCGCGCTCACCCGCAGCCCGTTCACCGTCGGAGTCGCCTCCGACCAGATCACCAGCCCGGACCCCGCGCAGTTCTCGATCGTGCTCGCGTCGATCGTCGCGGCCGCTCCCGTGCCGACCACGATGCCGGCCGCCTTGGTCCCGCTGACCCGCACCGCATCCAGAGTCGCCAACCCAGAACCTGCCAGCTCGACACCAGTGCCGACAGTCCCGGTCACCGACGACGTCCGCACGCTTGTCGCGGTGGTGGACTCCAGCCGGATACCCGTCCCACCACCGACGATCCGGCAATCCTCCGCATCAGCAAACCCAGCATCCACAGCCGACAGCCCGGTCAGCCCGACGTCCTGGATCCCACACCGGATGAGTTCGACTCGCGCCGACGCGGTCACGTGGACGCCGTGCTCAACACCCTCGCGAACCTGGCAATCGGTCAGCTTCACGTTCGCCGTACCGGTCAAATGCACCGCGCTGTACGCCGGCCGGTCGAACCGGGTCGCGGTCACAGTCGCCGTCGCGGAATCCGATACCAGCAAGCCGTTCGCACCCGGGTCGGTCACCGCGCAATCGGTCGCAATCAACTCAGCGCTGTCCTGAGCAACGAGCCCGCTGGCCCGCGCCTCGCGAACCCGGCAGTCGGTCAGCTCACTCCGCGCCGACCCGGTCGCGTGCACACCCGGCCCACCGGCCTTCTCGATCCGGACATCGCTGAGCGTCGCCGCCGAGCCGTCCTCCAGCAGTACGCCGGCCATCCCCGTCTGCCGGATCGTCCCGTCGGTCGACACCAGCTTGCTGGTCCCGCGCAACCGGAACCCATACCCCGAGGTCTGGTTCAACCGCAGCCGCGACGCGTCCAGATACGCAGGCCCGGACAGTACGACGCCAATCCCGTCCACCGTGTCGATGACGGAGTCCTCGATCTTCGCCTGGACCCGGCCGGACAGATGGATCGCGGCCAGCCGCCCCTGCTCCAACCGAGACCCACGAATCATCAACGTGGTGACGCCATACCCGGTCAGGTCGGACCCCTGCCCGGTGCTTTCGTTGCCTCGGGCATGGATCCGACCACCGGAGATCGTGCAGTCCTCGATCATCAGCCCGGCCCCACCGGCCACCCCGACCGCCGGCGCACCGGCATCGTCAGCCGGCGCCTTGATGGTCATTCCGCGTACCGTGCATTCGAGGCCCTCGGCAACGACCGTCGGCTCACCACCCGGTACGCCGGTCACCGTCACCTGCCCGCCACCGGGCTCGGCGACGACCGCGATCGAGCGGTCGAGGCGGAGCTGTTCGGCGTACTCGCCGCCGGCCACCACGATCACGTCACCAGGACCGGCGGCCCGCAGGGCATCGCCGATCCGACGGAAACTGCCACGCCCCTTCGGGCCCACGTAGCGAGTGGTCACGGTGTTCCTTGGGTGCCGGAGACGGGAGGTACGGCGGTCATGCCGGGCGGCAGAATGACGCCACCCGAAGTGATCGTAGGCGGCGGTTGCGGCGCGATGTTCGACCAGGGCGGATCGATCGCATTCCGGATCGCAGGCGTCAGCAGTGAGGCCATGCCCTTCTCCCAGAGCCGCAGCGGCATGTTCAACGCCATCTCGCCGATGCCGCCCTTCTGGACGTACCGGCCGAGCGCGTACTGACCGATGCCGGTCCGGAGCAGGCCGATACTGTTCGCCGCCACCAGGCTGGCCACGGCCGTGATGCCGCCCTCGGCCACGGCCTGCCAGCCGGAGACCTTGTGAGTCTTGCCGTCCGAGCCCGGTACGCCGAAGATCGCGGCGTTCATCGTGCCGTTCACGAACGCGGTGAACGGCAGCAGCAACATGCCGAAGCTGTAGTCGAAGACGCCGGACCGCCACCGCACCGCGGCGCTGTTCGCGGCCCACTCCGCACCCCAGGTGGAGGTGTGGTTCAGCGGACGGTTCGTGATCAGCTTGCCGCCGTCGAGGTTGCTCATGTTCTGCTTCAGGTCCCGGAAGGCACCGAGCATCTTGGTGTCGGTCAGCGCCGCACCGGCCACACCCTTGATCACCGTGCCGACCGCAGCGTTCATCAGGGCCTTGAGCGCGTCGTTCCCGGTGAACGGCTTGTTCTGTGCCTCGGCGATGATCCCGGCGATCATCAGCGCGGCCGCGTAGTCGAGCAGGAAGTCGAACGTCATCGTGATCGCGAGCTTCTGGGTCAGCAACCGGGAGAACGGTGCGTAGTTCGCCTCCCGCAGTACGGCGCTTCCCCCGGGAAGCAACGTCTTGTCGGCGAACGTCCACTCGGACTGCATCAGCCACGGCTGCCGCTGGACATCGCCGAGCCGGGTGTTCCAGCCGCGGAACTCGGTCAGCTGCCCACGGAAGTCGAACTCGTTGCCGGTCAGTCGCAACTGCCCGTCGCGGAACTCGAACACCAGACCGTTGTCGGAACGCTCACCGATCACCCGGCCGGTGTTGTCGTAGAGCTTCCACTGGCCGTGGATCTTGTCGGTCTCGAGGTAGTTGTTCCCTGACAGCGTCCGCTCCCGGACGACCTTGTCGAGGTCAAACTCCTTCCACTGCCGGAAGTCCGTGTTCCCGCTGCCGTCCATCGTGTACTCGCGGACCCGCGTCGGCCGGCCGTCGCCGATATGCGTCGGCGTCTCCCGCACGATCTGCGTCGGCGTCCCGGGTGTGCTGTCGCGGAAGTGGCTCGAACCGGCGGGCCAGTTCTGCTGCCAGGTCCCGTCAGCGGCCAGCCACTGCCGGTTGAGCTGCGTGGACCCGACCACCTCGACGCCGAGCTTGTCGAACTCCTTGACCACCCATTGACCGCCGTCGTTCCACGACTCGATGAACCGCCGGTCGTCGAGCATCCGGCGGTCGCGCACCAGGTTGCCGGCGTTGTCGAAGTCCCGGAACGAGTTGTCGAAGCTGATGCTCTCGTCCCGCGAGCCCTTGAAGTGGAACCGGTCGCCCTCACGCCCCGCGATCGCGACGCCGTTGTGGTCCAGCTCGTGCCACCGCCAGGACGACGAATCCGCCGGCCCGGTCGCGACGACGTACCGGTGCTGTCCGACGGTGCCGGGATCGGGGATCCGGTGCGACATGCCGACCAGGTTGCCGTGGGCATCGCGGTTCACCCAGATGTGGGTGTTGCCCGGCTGCGGGTATTCGCGCACGATGCCGCCCGGCTGACTCTCGCGGAACATCCGCCACTGCCCGTTCACCTCGGCGAAGTCCTGCCAGGTGTTGCCGGTGTTGACCCGCCAGCCGTTCACGTCACCGTTGGTCCACGGTACGTCGGTCTGCGCGTGCGGGTAGACGGTTCCGGGCCGAGTCGCGTGGTCGCCGACCCTGAGCTCGGTCCCGTCGTGCAGCTTGCCCGTCGACCGGACGAACGCGCCGTTCAGGTCGACATCGACGATCGCCTCGTCGGCACCGACGTACCGGACGCCTCGACCAGCCGGGTTCGTGCCGCCGGTGGTCTCCCAGCGGAAGATCTGGAAGCGGTTGTCGGTGGCGATGTGCGCGACGCTGCCGGTGGTCGGCGGGTTGTCCAGGAAGTTCTGCCGGATCCAGAGCGGCGGCCGCTGATCGCCCTGCCGAACCGCGGACAGGAGCGTGCCGTCGGGCAGCAGCTCGCCCTTGCCGATCGCCTTCAGCTGAGGCGACAGCAGCTCGAACGATCCGTCCCGGGTCGGATGCGTCGTACCCGGCTGGAGCGTGAACTCCTTGTACTGCCGGGCGGTGTCGGGCCCGTGCCAGGTGCCGAACTTCTGCTGCGCGACCCGACTGACCTCGGTGCCGCCGTCCATCACCCGGACGGTGTCGGTCCAGCCCTCGCCGATCCGCTCTAACGTTCGGTTGCCCTGGGCAACGTGTACGAAGTCGGCCTGGTACCGGTGCCACGTCCAGTTGTCGCCGTTCCGGATCGCCAGCACGTGGCCGGTGATCTTCTCCTCGGCCTTGGCCAGCGGTCCCATTTGGTCGGCGATCGGATTGTCGTACTTCTGCAAGCCCTGCTGGTAGTCGCGAACCGTCCGCCACTTGTGGTCGATGTCCTGCCACGCGTTCCCGGCCGTGGCGTGGTGTCGCTTGCCCCAGTTGGTCAGGTTCCCGTTGCCGTCGTACGTCGCCCAGGTGGTACGGCGGTTGGTCGAGCCGAAGCCGAGTGTGTCGGTCTTGCGGAAGCTGTCCAGGATCTCGTTGTTCGGCAGCCACCGGCGTTCGAAGACCTCGACCTCCTTGGCGGTTGAGCTCTGCAAGCGGATCCGGCCGTTCTCCAGGCCGACGATATCGACCTTGCCCTTCTGGAACCCGAGGTCGCCGACGTTCCCGTTGTCGCGCACCCGCTGCCACGTGTTGTCGGTCCGGTTGACGACGTACTTGAAATCGGTCGCCTGGTTGTCCCGAACCACCCGGAAGGCCTGCTCGGTGACCACGCCGTCCCGGTTGAAGACGTGGTGCTCGCCGTTCCGAGGCCGGCCCGGCATGTTCAGCTCGATCCGGATGTTGCCCGCATTGTCGATCGTCGGCGGGTGATGCGGTGTCGGCATCGCCGTACCAGCGTTGTCGGTCCACTGCACGACGCCGTTGTTGTCCCGGGTGATCCGGCTGCCGCCGAGCGCAACGCCGTTGCCTGGCAGGTCGGTGACCTCGCGCAGCAGAGCACCCTGCAGGTCGAACACGTCATGACCGTTGGTCCGCGTGACCTGGATCTCGGTGCCGTTGATCACGACGTTCCGGCCCGGGACCGCCGTGAAGGTGTTGTCCAGCCAGCGTGCGCCGCCACCGCCGATCTCCAGCCACGCGGTCTCACCCGGCAGCTGGATCTGGCGCCCGAAGGCCTGGAAGGCACCATCCGCGCCGAACTGTTCGAACCGGCCGCTGTCGACGATCCGGTAGCTGCCGCCCTGCACATGGCTGACCGTCGCCGTGTCGCCGGCTGGCCCGCGCAGCACCAGGTTGTTGTTGACATCGTGTACGACGATCCGCTGGGTGCCGGTGACCTGGTCGAGGACCGGGACATGCCGCTCGAGGTAGGCCCCGGCGTCGTCGAAGTGCCGACTGACACCATTCGCGTCCGTGATCTGGAAGCCGTCCTGCGCAAGGTGCACCACGCCCGGCCGCGGCGCCACGGCATCGTCGACGAACTGGGCCTGACCATCCGGCGTCCGATACAGGTACGTGTTCCCCGTGTACGACGGATCCTGGACCCGAATGCCATGCGCACGACCGACGCCGTCGTCGCCGAACCACCGGACCGTGGTCGTCGAGTCGTCGAACATCCGGAACTGCCCGTTGCCCAACAGTTCGATGCGGTGCTGCGCGACCGGCGTACCGTGCACGTCGACCGCGCGCAGCCCACCGGCCCCATCAGCCTCGGTGAAGATCGATCCCCTGGGATACATGCTGTCGGCCAACGCCGTACCGCCACCGAGGTGTGCACCATTGGCCCCGTAGAGATGCGTCTCGCCGCGCGGCCCGATGACGCGGAAGCCACCACCGTTCGTGTCGACCACGGTGAACAGCGGGCTGTCCGTGCCGGCCACCTGCGGATGCCCCTGCATCGGCCGGACCACCCACCGGTCGCCGAACTGCCCGTTCAGCTGCAGGCGGTTGTCGACGTGAACGCCGTTCGCATCGAACCCACGCCCGACCCGTCCTTCGACCACCAGCACGCCGTTGTTGTCGAGTTGCTGGACCACCGCGTTCGGGAGCGGAGTGCCTTGTACGTCGACCACCTGGGCACCCTCGGTGAACCGCAGACCACGCGGGTCCTGCAGTACGACGCCATCCGCGATGTGCACGCCGTCCGCGCCGTACCGCTGGGTCTGGCCGTTCGGGCCGATCACGCGGAAGCCGTCAGCACCGAAGTCGTGGACGGCGAACTGGTTCGCCTGTGGGCCGGTGACATGCGGCTGGCCGCCGTGCGGAAGGACTACCTGGTGACCGTTGAACGCGCCGCCGAGCTGGTGCTGCTGCACCTGCGGCATGTGCATCATGTTGACGACGACCGGCTCCTGGGCCCACGCGCCCGGCTGCGGCAACCGCATGAACAGATCGCTGTCGTGCAAGACGTTTCCGCGCAACTGCGCGGCCAGATCCGCCAGGTCCGTGCCCTTCCACGGTCCCTTGCTGAACGCGCTCTCGGCGCCGTCGATCTTGACCGAGACCGTGCCGCCGTCGACGTCCTTGCTGATCAGGACATCCAGCTTGTCGCCGTACCCGGGCTTGCTCAGCGTGTGCGTGGTGAGGTTGCCGTCGGCACTCTTCGTCGTCGTGACGGTGACGTCGCCGAAGCCGTCCCAGCGGTTCACCGAACCCTCGTCGAAGGCGCGGACGAAATCGTCGTACGCGGTGTCCAGGTTCATCCCCGGCCACTTCTCGGTCAGCAGGTCCGCGATCTTGCCCGGCGGGATCTGCTCGGCCTTGACCGGGATGATCCGCATCCCGTCCTCGATCCGGTCCGGCCCGGTGCGGGTCAGCGTGGTCGGCGCGAGCGTGACCTCCCACTGACTCTGGTTCCACGCCTTGGCCGCGTCGTCACCGGCCTGGTATCCCTTCGGATACGCCATCGACAACTTGCCGTGCCCAGCCGGTACGTCGATCTCGAAGACGAACCGGTTGCCCGCGGCACCGTTCTTCGCCCACTCCTCCTGGAAGCCCAGGTTGTTCGAGGTCGAGCTCGGCAACCGGTCCACGAACTCGTCGGCCTGCGCGGCGTGCGGGTCCATCGACACCCCGCGGTACAAGGTCATCCGGTCGTCGGGGCCCTTGAGCAGCAGGTCGCGGGTGACGTTGTTGAAGTCGTTCACCTTGGCGGCCAAGGTCCCGTCGGCCAGCGCGGACGGCTTCACGAAACCCTCGTAGCCACGCTTGGACGTGAACGAACCGCCCATCACGTCCTTCATCAGGTTCTCGACGGCCTTGTTGTTCATCGCCTCGGTGAGGTGCGTCCGCGACGAGTCGACCTGCGAGGTCCAGCGCGCCAGACCGTCCGGGTCGTTGACCAGGTGCGGCGGCGGGGTCGCCGGGCCCAGGTCGCGGGTCACCGTCTGGACCGGGCCCATGAAATTGCCGTCCCGCGTGTAGTGCAGCGGACCGGTCGGCGTCGCGACGAACAGGTCGTCGCCGGACAGGTGCCGCGGCCAGACACCTGCATCCCCGAGCGAGCCGTCGAGCTGACCCGCGATACCACGTAGGTTGATCAGCTCTCCGGCCAACGGCCCGTCGGTCAGCGTCATCGTCCGGCCGATCAGACTCGGCCGGAAGCCCATCCGGAATGTCCAGGTGTCCCCGACTACGCCCCCGCCTCCGGTGCCGATCCGCGTCACGACGACCGTGTTGCCGTTCACCACACCGCTGAAATCGTCGGCCAGGGAGCCGGCGAATCCGACCTGGCCCTTCTCGACCTGGAACGACACGTTGCCGCCCGGCACGTCGAACAACCGCCCGGCACCCGGCAGTTTCATCTTCTTGGCGGCGCTGACCTCAGCCTGGAGGTCGTCGTAGTCCATCTCGTGCTTGCGCTTGAACGCGGCCTTGCCCGCATCGAAGTCGACCTGCGCCGCGTCCAGCTCCATCCTGACCTGCTGCCCGATCGCCGAATCCACCGACGTGCTGTCGTTGCGGCCACCGTGCAGATTGACGTTGAGCTCGGCCTGTTGCAGGTTGTACCGCGACTGCTGAATCCGGCCGAAGTCCTCCGTCCGGACGGCGGCCATCGCGTCGGCGTCGAAGGCCGCACGAGGCGCCGTGGTCTTCGCGGCCAGGTCCACGTCCATCGGCGAAGCGACCGCTTTGCCCTTCGTGCTCCAGGCAGCCGGCTTCGACATCGAGATGAACAGGTCGTTGTCGTGCAGCGTCCCGGCCCTGAGGTCGGTCGCGATACTCGCGAACTGCTCCCGGCTCCAGGTCTGGTTGAACGCCGGCCGCCCGTCCGCCATCGCGGTCACCCGGACCGAGTCGGCGTCCACGTCGCGGGTGACGGTGATCTTCAGGTCGTTGCCCGGGAACCCCGCCTTGCTGACGGTGACCTCGTGGATCAGGTTGTCGGTGGTCTTCGCGGTCGCGGTGACCCCGCTCATCCCCGGGAACTTCTGCATCGACGCCGTACCGAACGCCTTGGTGAAGTCGTCGAAGGCATCGGCCGAGTCCAGTCCAGGCCACCGCTCGTTGAGGTAGTGGCTGATCTGGTCGTCGTTCATCTGCTTGGCGCGCACCGGGATGACGGTCAGGCCGTCGCGCTCGAAGATGGGCTCGCTGGTCCGCTCCAGAACCGTCGGCGACAGTGTCACCTCGAACTGCCCCTGGTTCTTCGGCGCTGCCTCACCGGCTCCCCGCGCATAGTCGTCCGGATAGGCCATCGCCAGCTTGCCGTGCGTCTCCGGTACGTCGATCTTGAACACGACCCGCTTGCTCAGATCGGTGCCCTCGGCCCACTTCGGCTGGAACTTCCACTCACTCGATGTCGAGACCGGCAGCCGCTCGATGAAGGTGTCCGCCTGCGCGGCAGCCTTGTCCATCGCGACCCCGCGGTAGACCGTGGTCCGGCCGATCTTGCCGTCGACCATCAACGAGTTCGCGACCGTGTTGAACTCCAGCACGCGTTCCTCGAGGTTCCCGTTGCGGAACGCCGGGTCGATGTAGCCGCCGTACCCACGCTTGGAGGTGAAGGCTGCCTGCGAGATCGAGTCCATCATCTTGCCGACATCGTCCAGCTGGCTGGCCGCGGTCAGGTGGGTGCGCGAGATCTCAACCTGGGCCATCCAGCGGGCGAGGTCGTCACCGATCAGACCCTCCGGCGGGTTCACCGGCGGCAGGTGATCGGTGCGGGTCGAGCCGATCCCGACGAAGTCGCCTTCCCGCGTGTACTTCGCCGGTCCGAGCGTCGACGGGACGTGGAACTCCCCCGACAGGTACTGGACCGGGACCTGACCACCGGCGCCGTCGTACAGGTGTGACTGACTCGGCAGGCCGGTCTCGATCTCGGCGCCGATCCGCTTGCCTTCGAACGGTCCGCCGCTCAGGGTGAACTCGTCGCGGTTCAGCATCGGCATGTTCGTACGCTGGTTGATCGAGTACTCGAGCTGGCGCATCACGGTGCCGTCGAAGGAGGTCTCGGTGACCTTCAGCACCGGGCCGTCGAAGCTGCCGGTGAACGCTCCTGCGTTCGGGCCGGTGAAGGTGACGGCACCGTCGTCGACCTTGAAGAAGACCGAGCTGTTCGGGATCGCGGCCGGGCGCGGTTGGGTGCCTCCGGCAACTAGACGTGGACGGTCGCGGAGTGAGTCGACCAGCAGTTCGTCCAGCTGGTGCTGGACACTCTCGACATTCATCCCCGGGTACTTCGACTCGAAGAGCTCCTTGACCTTGACGAACTCGCCATGGGCGGTCTGCAGGTCGACGCGGGCCAGATCGCCGAGGGAGGGACCGGACGACGGGCCCTCGATGCGGTTGCCGTTGATGGTGAAGTTGTCGAGAGCCTTGCCGAGATCGTTCTGCGCCTTCTGGACCGCGGTGAAGTCGTTGGCCTTCTGGGTGACGACCGAGTCTGCGTCGCCGGGCGAGCGGAAGACGTTCGTGCGGGCCAGGCTGTCGGCGTCCCAGGCGTCCGCGATCTGCTTGCCGGTCGGCCGCGCCACGTTCCACTCGGCCGGCTTGGCGAGGTTCGCGAACTGCTCGTTGTTGTGCAGCACGTTGCCGCGCAGATCCGTGGCCAGGTTGCGGAAATCGGTCTTCGACCAGGTCTGGTTGAAGACCGTCGTACCGTCGGTCACCATCGTCACGCGAACCGAGTCGGCCTGCTCGTTGCGCATCACCGTAATGGTGAGCTCGTCCTTGAAGCCGGGCCGCTGCACGTGGATCGTGTGCATCGAGTTGTCGGTGCTCGTCGTCGACCGGGTGATCGCGTCGTCGAACCCCTCGAAGTTGCGCAGATTCGTTTGACTGAAGGACTTCGCGAAGTCGTCGAACGCGGTCGCCGAGTCCAAGCCCTTCCACTGCTCGGTGATCAGCGACTCGAGCCGGCCGGGCGGGATCTGCTCGGCCTTGACCGAGATGATCCGCAGCCCGTTCTCGAAGCGGTCCGGCTTGCCAGTGCGCACCAGGGTGGTCGGCGCGAGGGTGAACTCGGACTGATCCTGATTCCAGGCGCGCGCCTCGCCGCCACCGGGGGTGTAGTGATCCGGATACGACATCGCGAGCTTGCCATGACTCGGCGGTACGTCGATCTCGAACACGGCGCGGTTGGACAGTACGCCGTTCTTCGCCCACTCGTCCTGGAACTTCATCGATGTGGAGGTCGAGATCGGCAGTCGCTCGGTGAAGCTGTTGGCGCCTGCTGCCTGCGGGTCCATCGAGACACCGCGGTAGACGGTGATGTTGTCGGCCGGGCCCTTGAACAACAGATCGTCGGTGATCGCGTTGAACGCGCGCGCCTTTCCGACCAGAGTGCCGTCGGCGAGGGCGGTCGGGTTGACGAAGCCGCCGTACCCACGCTTGGAGGTGAAGGAGCCGCCCATCACGTCCTTCATCAGCGTCTCGACGCCCTTGTCCGACGCGGCCACGGTCAGGTGGGTGCGGGACAGGTCCACCTGCGACTCCCAGCGTGCGAGAGCGGCTGGGTCGTCGAGGAGGTGCGGCGGCGGGACGGGCTTGGGGAGGTCACCGGCCACCTTCGGGCCGGCGCCGGTGAAGTTGCCGGTCCGGTCGTAGGCCAGTGGACCGTGCGGCGACCCGACCACGATCGTGTCGTCGGTGACCTTCACCGGGAAGGTCTTGCCGTCGCTGGTCAGCAGCCCGCGGTCGAACTGGCCGAGCTTGCCTTCCAGCGCTACCGGCTGGCCGTTGAAGTGGCCGCCGTTCAGCGGGAAGGATTCGCCGACGAGGTTGGCGCGGTTGCCGAAGCCGAGGTTGTAGGTCCAGGAGTGGCCGGTCGAGTCCTGGGTGATCTTCAGCGTGGTGCCGGTGACCTCGGAGCTGTAGCCGTCGCCGTGCAAGGTGATTCGCTTGCCGTCGGCAACATCGAACTTGACGCCGGTGTTGCCTGGTAGGTCGAAGGTCTGCGTCCGGCCGCCACCGAGGAGTCGTGGCCGCTCGTTCAGCGACTGCCTGGTGATGTCGTCCAGCTGCTGCGTGAGTCCGTCGGCGTTGAGGTGGTGCTTGTCCTGGAACGCGGCCTTGGCGTTGTCGAGGTCACGCTGCGCACCGTGCAGATCGAGGTGCACCTGCTCGCCGACCGACGGCCCGGTGGACGGTCCGTCCGCCCGCTGGCCGTGGATCTGGACGTTGTCGTTGGCGATGTTGAGATTCTTCTGCGCGTTCTGGACCGACCGGAAGTCGTCCATCTTCTGCGTGACGGCGAGGTCGGTGTCACCGGCCTTCTGGAAGACGCCGGCCTTGGCAGCCAGATCGTTCTGCCAGTGGGCGGTGACGTTCTGCCCCTCGAGTTTGCCGGTGGCGCTGTAGTTCCACGACGCCCCATCCTTGCCAAGGACCTGTACGCCGCCTGTGTCGAGGCCACGCACTTTCAGACCATCAGGCACCAGCTTCCCGTCCAACCCAGTCACGTGGAAGGTGCCGTCGGACCCCTTCACCACGATCTGGTCGGTGGGTCGCAGTACGCCGTCGGTCTTCGTCAGCCGGATGCCCTGGTCAATGACCATGCCGTCACTGCCGAACCGCGTAGTCGCCCCAGTCGACGTATCGGTGAACCGCACGTGCCCGCCATTGAGCACGTCCAGCCGCCCGTTCGCCCCACCCCCATGCAGGTTGAACTGCGTCATCCCGCCCTCGAACCGCTCCACCTTGATCACCGCACCGGGATGATCCGGCAACCCACTCAGCGGAATCTCCGACTTCCCAGGCGAGAACGAGTGCCCAGCACTGCCGGGGCTGCCGATATTGCCCGGCGTCCCACCAACACCCGGCGCCCCGATATGCCCCGGCCCGCCGACACCCGGGGACGCGATATGCCCCGGTCCGCCCACTCCCGGCGTACCGACGTGGCTCGGGGTGGTGGGGACCAGGGAGGTTTGGATGGGGACGTCGGAGCGCGGGAGGTTGACCGGCTGGACGTGGGCGGTGGCGGGTGGGGAGGCGAGGTTCTGGGTGCCGGCGAGGCCTGGGTTGTCGACCTTGACTGGGGCGCCGAGCTTGAGGTCTGCTCCGTTGCCGTGGAGGAGGTTGAGGGCGCTGTTGACGCGGTCGACGGTCGGCGGGGTGACTGCGGCCAGGTTGCTGTTCGTGGCAGCCGGGGAGTGCAGGATCTCGTCGATCGAGGTGCGGATGTGCGCGGCCTGGAAGCCCTGCCCGGCTCCATCACCGATCGTGGTGGCGAAGTTCGGGGAGACCGTCGGGGTGTTGTTGCGGATGCCGGAGTTGACCAGGTCGCCGATGCCGCTCGACTGTGGCGACGAGACGTGCAGGGAGCTGACGTTCACGTTCGGCTGTACGGCGTTCCCCGTCAGCTGACCGAAGTTCCCCGTACCGGCGCCCTGCGTACCGTGCACCACCCCGTTGGCCGGCAACGCGGGCAGCGCGACGTGGTTCGCGTTCGGCATGCCCTGCACGAGCCCCTCGATGCCGTTCACCCCGTTCACCGACGGCGTACCGGCATGCATCGCCGGAATGTTCGTCGACAAGTTGCCGACGCCACCCACGGACGGCGTACCAGCATGCATTGCGGGGATGTTCGTGGAGACGCTGCCAACGTTCCCCATCGACGGCGTGCCAACATGCAGCGATCCGACGTTGGTCGACACGTTGCCGACGTTCGACGTCACCGGGATGTGCAGGCCGCTGGACGTCGTCACCGTCGGCGGGTTCACCACGCTGATGCCGACGTTCGTCGGCGGTGTGGTGTTCATCGGCGCGAGATGAATCTCGTCGATCGCGGTGAACGCCTTGCCCGCACCGAACCCGGAGTCGGTGGCCAGACCGAAGTTGTTGATGTGTACGGCGGGAACCAGCTTCGGCGGCTCCATCATCTGGTTGAAGAACGACTTCAGATTGTCGGCGAAGCCCAGGTTGCCGGTGGGGATCGGCGCCGCGCTGATCCCGCGCCCGATCGCCGCCATCGTCGGCATCCCGAACACGTTCTGCGCGAACACCCCACGCCCGACCACACCCACCTTCAGCGCTTGCGTGAACGACGCCCAGTTGCTCATCCCCAGCGCCTGGAACGCCCGGATGTCGTCGGCCGCGACCGGCAGGAAGATCCGGGTCCACTGCAGGTTGCCGAAGTGCGCCGAGATGAACTTCCCGGTCCCCGTCCACAGCGCGCCGATCCCTCGACCGATCGCGCCGATTCCATTCCCGACAGCGGACAGCCCGGCGGTGAACGTGAGCCTGAGCTTGGTGAAGGCACCGAGCGAGATCGTGCCGAAGTTGTTCACGAAACTGGCCGCGTTGACCGGGAAGTTCCGCAGGTTCTTGATCACGAACAGGCCGGTTTCGCGGATCGAGAGGTTGACCAGGCTGCCGAGACCGCGCAGGCCGGTCAGGCCCGACATCAGGAAGTTCTTGCTGAAGATGTTCCGGAAGGTGTTCGCGATCCCCTTCACCCCGGCCGCGATCCCGCCGGCGACACCCTTGATGATGCTGAAGATCGGCAGCGCCTTGGTGGTCGGCGCGATCAGGCCCAGCCCGGCCAGGAACAGGTCGAGGAAGCTGGCATCACCCTTGGCGACGTCGACGATCGTCTTGATGAACAGCGCCAGATTCACCCCGAGCGCGATCAATGCGATCGGGCCGCCGAAGATCAGCGCCGGGATGATCAGGATGATCGCCAGCCACTTGAACGCTTCCCAGAACGCTTCGCAGTCCGAGATCGGCAGCTGGATGTTCGAGACGCCGTTGATCCGTCCGGCGTACCCACTGGCAGCACTGGACTGATCCCGTCCGGCCTGCTCGGCGACACCCTTCTGACGATCTCGCTCGGGATCGTCCTCCTTCAGGCCACGACCCGCCGCGAGCGCGGCATCCGCCGTACGCTGATATCCCTCGACCGCGGTCCGCCACTCGCGCAGCGCGGTGGCGGCGGTCTCGAAGGCGTTCGCCACGTCCTCGACGTGGCCGCGCAGCCGGCCGTCGACCTTGCCGCGCAGGGCGTCCGCGGTGGCGCCGACGAAGACGCTGTCGTCGTTCTTGTTCATCACCGAGTCGACGGCGGTCATGATCTCGCGCGCCTTGCCGCCGACCTTCTGCAGTACGTCGGCCAGCTGACCGATGGTCTCCGGCTCCCCGGGAGTGGGGTCCCCGCCCAGCCCGATCGCGTCCCAGTCGCCCGGCCGTGGCATTCATCCCCTCCTCACACCTCGAAGCCTCCACCACGACCACGCACGAGCGAGGCTCCAGGTTCATTCGAATCCGAATGAACCTGGACGGCCGTTCCGGCGTGGTCAGTACGTGAGCGACCGTCAGGAGGGGTTGTGCCGGACAAACTCAAGATGAACTACAACCTGCTCAACGACGCCAAGAAGGATCTCGAGGAGCTGGCCGGCAACATCAAGCCGACCCTGAACGACAGCCTGTTCAGCACGCTGGCCGGTCAGGACAGCTCGAGCATCCTCGGCAGCAGCGAGATCGACACCGCGATCACCGCGCTGCACACCAACGCCCAGGGCACGATGACCAAGGCCGAGGACGGCCTGAAGAAGCTGGCCGGTTCGTTCGGCTCGGTCGGCGAGGCGTTCCTCCAGTTCGACGCCGAGATCGCCCAGGGCATGAACGTCACCAACAGCAACCTGGCGCTGTCGAACTACTACCGGGACAAGTCGCAGTGGGACTACTACCAGGCCCACAAGAGCGAGTGCGAGAACCTCCCGGCCGGCACCGAGGCACCGGACTTCTGCAGTGCCAAGAACCCCGGTGACCACCCGCCGCTGGACCAGACCATCCAGACCGACCGCGGCAACATCCAGACCCATCTGACCCTTGACGACAAGGGGAACGTGATCAAGGAAGAGACCACGGTCACGTACGACGGGAAGACCTACCACTCGGTGACGACGTACAGCGATGACAAGCACACGATGATCACCGACAGCGACTACCCCGACGGCAGCAAGGTCCACGACGAGACCAAGCTCAACGCCGACGGCAGCAGTTCGTCGACCTCCACCAGCACGGACGCCGACGGCAAGAAGGACGTCACCGTCACCGATCTGAAGGGCGACGGCAGCGGCACCAAGAAGGTCACCGACAACGACGGCGAAGTGACCGAGTACACCCGCGGTGCGGACAACGACGACGGTACGTCGGCCGACTGGGTCGAGGTCCCGAAGCCCGAAGACGACGATTACTACTACTACCCGTACGGCGTCTAGCCCACGGACTGCACGCCCACCCCCGAAAGGACCACCAGCAATGGCGTACGACGGCATCAACCTCGACTACGGCAAGATCGTCGATGTCACCAACCTGATGAAGAACGCCCACGACCAGATCGTCCCGCTGGTGGAGAACCTGCGCACCCGGGTGAACACCCTGGTCGACGACGGCATGGTGTTCAAGCAGTCCAGCGAGGTCATCCGCAACACCTACAACAATTTCGACACCAGCCTGAAGGCCGCGGTCAAGGGCATCGAGGACTTCCGCGAGATGTTCAACAGCATCAAGAAGAACGCCGAAGACTTCGACCAGGGCATCAGCAACTCCCTCAACCAGGCCAAGTAACCCCGCACCCCCTCAGGGGCTCCCGGCCTCTCGTTGCCCGGAGCCCCTTCCGCATCCCCCACCTTGAGCACCCACCAACCATCTGGCACCCCATCCGAATGGTCGAACCGCGCTCAAGGTCGCACGACCGGCCCACCTTGAGCACCGATCAACCATCTGCCAGCCGCGTACATGGTCGAACCGTGCTCAACGTCGATCGGCCCGGCCCACCTCGAGCACCCCTCAACCAGCGCCCGCGCCTCCACAACCGAACCGCGCACAACGTCCGAACGACCGGAGACCCGCCCTCCACTTCTTCGGACGTTAACCACCGCCCCACCACAACGTCCGAACGACCGGAGACCCGCCCTCCACTTCTTCGGACGTTAACCACCACCCACCCACAACG
>NZ_SMKA01000103.1 GCF_004348455.1 Kribbella albertanoniae | reverse complement strand
GGGTGATGGCGGAGAGGATTGCGCGGTGGCCGCGGTCGCTGGTCTGTTTGATCGCGTCGAAGTCGGAGCCTGGTTCGAAGATCCGGTAGTGACCGCCGCGGCCGCGGATGACAGCGGTCAGCGCAGTCACGGTCGGGTTGGCGCCCGCCGTACAGATTGCGCCGTGGAACTCCGCGTCGAGCTGCTGGATCTCGTGCGCATCGGTGGTCGCTTCCAGGCGGTCGAGGATCTCGGCGAGTTTGTCCGCGAGGCCCGGGTCCTGTCGTGCGGCTGCGGACGCGGTCGCGTGGGCCTCGAGCACCCGCCGTACTTCGAGAAGTTCGAGCACCCCCTCGAGCGGGATCAGCTCCACCGACAACGAGAACCGGCTGATGATCTCGGCCGGATCCAGCGCCGACACATACGTGCCGGACCCGTGCCGTGACTCGATCACCCCGAGCGCCGCCAGTGACCGAACGGCCTCCCGCAACGAACTCCGCGACACCCCGAGCCGATCACACAGCTCCGGCTCCGGCGGAAACTTCGCCCCCGGCCCGAGCGCCCCCGACGCGATCATCTGCCGCAACCCGGTCAACGCCGTGTCGGTCGCCGCCATCGTCCACCTTCCCGTTAGTCCTCAGACCATTCAGGCCCACAATCGCCCAGTTCGCGTCAGAATGCGAGCTGACGCCCTCAGTCATCAGATGTCAAAGAGTGCAAGAACCTCGCCAGATCCCACACCCGCAGCCTGCGCAAGCCCAGTTCCTCGTACGCCGCCGGCCCGGCGACCGGACCTCCGGATACCCACACCGCGGTCATCCCAAGCTGTTCCGGCACCTCCAGGTTGACCGCCAGATCGTCGCAGAACACCGCCCGCTCCGGCACCACCGCGAACCGGTCGACGAACCGCTGGTAGCTCTCGGGGTACGGCTTCGGCACGAGCTGGCCGGCCAGGATGTCGAAGACGCCGTCGAACAGCCCATCCAGTCCGAGGCGAGGCAGAGCCTGATCAGCGTGGTACGCCGAGCCGTTCGTGAACAGGAGCTTCCGGCCGGGCAGCGAACTGAGTGCTGCCGCCAGTGCCGGGTCGGGGCGCAGGACGGAGTAGTCGATGGTGTGTTCCCAGGCGAGGTAGTCGTGGGGGTCGATCCCGCGGGTATTCATCAGCCCGCGCAGCGTGGTGCCGTGCTCCGCGACCAGTTCGGCTTGCAGCCGCTGGGCTTCGGCTTCGTCCGCGTCGAACAGCTTGCCCAGGTACGCGCGGATCCGGGTGTTCATCTGATCGGCGAGCCCGGTCGCCGGTGGATAGAGGGTGTTGTCGAGGTCGAGGATCCAGGTGTCGGCGGCGGGCAGCATGGCGTCAGAGTAGGGCGTGTGTCTTAAGCCCACGCCTACTGCGCTGCACTCGGCACGGCACCTCGCCGCACTGGAGGAAAGGCCACGATGGAAAAGCATCGAGGCCTCCCCTCCAGCACACCGAGCTACCGCACCGAGCACATGCTCGCTACGGCGCGGACTCAAGACACACGCCCTAGTGACAGACTGGGGTGGACGACGGGAGGACGACGTGGCTACTGCGCTCATCACGGGACCTACGGCTGGGATCGGCCGGGCGTTTGCGGACAAGCTGGCGCGGGAGGGGTATGACCTCGTGCTGGTGTCTCGGGACGAGGCGCGGTTGAAGGAGGTCGCGGCGGAGATCACGCAGCAGTACGGCGTGGGCTGTGAGGTGCTGGCGGCGGATCTGACTGATCGCGACGAGCTGGCGCGGGTGGAGGAGCGGTTCCGGAGTGGGCCGGTCGAGGTGTTGGTGAACAACGCCGGGTTCGGGCAGAAGAAGCCGTTCTGGGCGAACCCGATCGAGGCCGAGGAGAAGCAGCTGGACCTGCTCGTCCGGGTGGTGCTGCGGCTGACGCATGCGGCCGTGTTGCCGATGATCGAGCGTGGGTCGGGTGCGGTGATCAACGTGTCGTCGGTGGCCGGGTTCCTGCAGCGGGGGAGTTACAGCGCGCACAAGTCCTGGGTGACGAACTTCTCCGCCGGGCTGGCGATCGAGCTGCACGCCAGGGGTGTTGCGGTGATGGCGTTGTGCCCGGGGTTCGTGCACACGGAGTTCCATGAGCGGATGGGGATGGACAAGACGGTCATCCCGTCGTTCATGTGGCTGGACGCGACCGAGCTGGTCGACGCCGCGTGGAAGGACGTGATGCGGGGCAAGGCGATCTCGATCCCGAGCCGCCGGTACAAGCTCATCGCGGCGGCCGCGCGCTACACCCCGCGCACGCTGATCGCGCGGCTCTCCACGGTCGGGCTGGACGGGCGCCGCCGTACCTGATCGGCCGTGATCAACTCGTGTCCCAACCGCAGCGGTCCGGGCCGCGTCCAACCTGACATCCAAGGGGAGAGGTTGGAGCCATGAACACTCGGGGAATGCGTCGCGTCATCGCCGCGGCCGGGCTGGCGGTTGCCGGTGTCGGACTGGTGGCCTGCGGCAACCAAACACCGGCGGGCAGTTCGCCGTCGACCGGAGTCACTACTCCGGCACCCAGTACGCCGGCACCGACCGCACCGGACCCGAGTACGGCGACGCCCAGCAAGCCGCCGACCTCGGCCCCGACGCCTGCTCCGTCCAAGCCGCCGACGTCCGCCCCAACGAAGACGGTGGAACCGACCCCGACCAAGCCGCCGGCTGTTACCCGGCTGGCGAACTCCATGCTGCTCACCGGCAAGGAGGTCGCGAAGGCGGATCCGAAGCGCGGCTGGATCGCGACCAGCGCAGCCAGCCGGTCGATCTGCGGCAAGGCGGCCACCCAGGGGAACGCCGTACAAGGTCGGTTGACTCGCTCGTTCACCACCGAGCTCGACGCGTCCGGCGGTCAGTGGCTGACCCGCTACCAGAGTCCGGCCGCGGCCAAGGCGGCGTACGAACAAATCGTCGCAACCATCAAGTCCTGCAAGGCTTTCGTGCCCAGCGAGACGCACGCCCGCAAGCTCACCGAGAACCGCACGCTCGCGGTCGGCGACGCCACGGCGATCCTGCGCTGGTACGACTACCCGAAGCCGAACGACCCGGGCAGCGAGGACGGCGGCTTCCCGTACGCCGTCACCCGCAAGGGCACCGTGGTCTCGGTCCTCGCCTTCGGCGAGATGGGCAAGGGTGTCGCCCCGGCCCGTTGGGAAGCCCTGGCGCGAGCAGCCGCCAGCAAGCTCCCGTAGTTGGTCAAAGCTTGAGGGCAACCTCGGTCAGTACGGCGAGGGTCGCGGTGATCAGCGGGTGGTCCGCGCGACTCCGCCGGACGGCTGCGTAGACCCGTCGTACTGGGGCCGGATCGGGCAGCGGGCGGATGACGGCGAGCGTCGGTGCGGGGACCGCGAGGCGGGGGACCAGGGAGACGCCGGCGCCTGCGGCGACCAGTGCGCCGACGGCTCGGAAGTCGTCGGATTCGTGCGCGATCCGTGGCTGGAAGCCGGCCTGTTCGCACGCCAGCAGTACGACGTCGCGGATCGGATTGCCCGGCGCGGTCATCACCCAGTCGTCGCCGGCGAGCATGGCGAGATCGACCGTGTCGTGGCCGACGGCCGGGTGGGTCGGCGGCAGGACGGCGACGAAAGGCTCGGCGTACAAGGGGATTCGGGTCAGTCGCTGGTCGTCGGGCCGAGGTGAACCGCGGTGCTCGACGGCGATCGCGAGGTCGGCGTCGCCGTCGAGGAGCTGGGTGATGCCTTGATGGCCTTCGGCATCGCGGACGACCAAGGTGAGGCCGGGGCTGGTGTCGCGGAGGCGGGCCAGCGTCGGGGCGACGAGGAGGCTGATCGCGGTCGCGAAGGCGGTGATTCGGACCTCGCCGGTCGAACCGTCGGCGAACAACCGCAGTGCGTCCTCCGCGCGCTCGACCTCGCCGAGGATCGTGTCGGCGTGGCTCAGGAGCAGCCGGCCGGCGGAGGTGATCGCGACTCGGCGGCCGCGGCGCTCGAGCAGCTCCTGGCCGACCTCGGACTCGAGGGCGGCCAGCTGCTGGGAGACCGCCGAGGGGGTCAGGTGCAGGACCTCGGCGGCCGCGGTCACGGTGCCGTGATCAGCAAGCGCGCGCAGGACCCGCAACCGTCGTACCTCGATCACGGACCTCAGCTTGGCACACCTCGGTCGCGGGGAGGGCGAACAGCCGGCGGATGACGCGCAGCACCGGGCGCTTGTGGAGCGGCCGGTCCAGCCGGACGGGGGCGTGCGGCTCGGCCGAGTGGATGTCGTCGTGGATGGCTTTGATGACGGAGAACGGGATGTAGCTCATGTCTTCGACACTAAGAATTTCCGGATGATGCGTCCAATGAAAGTTCTTCGTGCAGTTGATGCTTGTGGTGCATGATGTAGATCATGGAGCTACGGCAGTTGCGGTCGTTCGTGGTGGTGGCCGAGGAGCTGAACGTCGGACGCGCGGCGGTGCGGCTGCATCTCACCCAGCCCTCGCTGAGCCGGCAGATCGCGGCGCTCGAGCGGGATCTCGGGGTCGAGCTGTTCGCGCGGGTGCGGAAGCGGTTCGTGCTGACCGCGGCCGGGGCCACGTTCCTGGCGGAGGCGCAGGAGCTGCTGCGGCGGTCGGACGAGGCGGTCCGGGCGGCGCAGCGGACGCAGCGTGGTGAGCTGGGGACGTTGCGGCTGTGGTTCGTGCAGTCGGCGACGTTCGAGGCTTTGCCGCGGTTGCTTGGCACGTTCCGGGCGGCGTACCCGGAGGTTGTCCTTGAGCTGGAGTCGATGACGACACTGCGTCAGACGGAGGCGCTGCGCGACGGACGGATCGACGTGGGGTTGTTGCGCCCGAACGCGCCGGCTGTCGGGGCGCCCGCGACGGGGGTTTCCATCGTCCGGTTGGCGCCCGGTCTGGAGTCGCGAGTGGTGTCGTCGGATCCGTTGGTGGTGGCGCTGCCCGCGCGGCATCGGCTCGCTCGGCGGAAGCGGCTGCGGCTGGAGGAGCTCGCCGAGGAGCCGTTCGTGTTCTACAGCCGGCCGAGCGGGCCGGTCGTCCATGACACGCTGATCGGCTTCTGCCGGGCGGCCGGGTTCACGCCGCGGATCGAGCAGGTGGCGGCCGACGTACAGACGATTGTTTCGCTGGTTGCGGCCGGGCTGGGCATCTCGCTGCTGATCGGGCCGACGCCGCCGTCGAACCCGGAGGCGGTCGTGTACCGCGAGTTGTCCGACGACCTACCACCTTGGCAACTCTCCGTCGCCTGGTCGCCGGACAACCGGTCCCCTGTGCTTGCGCGCTTCCTTGAAGCCCTGGACTAGCGCAGTTTGGAGGCTGTTTAGCCGAGCGTGTCGGGGTCGCCGCCGGTGCGGACGCCGGTCTCGAGGTCGGCGATCGCGGCCATGTCGTCGTTGTCGAGCTGGAAGTCGAACACCGCGATGTTCTCCTGGATCCGGGCCGGCGTCTTCGACTTCGGGATCACCACGTTGCCCAGCTGCAGGTGCCAGCGGATCATCACCTGGGCCGGCGACTTGCCGTGCTTGTCGCCGAGCGCCTTCAGCGTGGTGTCGCCGAGCAGTTCACCGGACGCGAGCGGGCTCCAGGACTGGGTGATGATGTCGTTCTCCGCGTTGAACGCGCGCAGCTCGTCCTGCGGCAGCGCCGGGTGCAGCTCGATCTGGTTCACCGCCGGCCGGACCGTGGTCTCGTCGAAGATCCGTCGCAACGCCGGTTCGTGGAAGTTCGAGACACCGATCGCGCGGATCCGCTTGTCGGCGTACAACTGCTCGAACGCCTTCCACGTCTCGACGTACTTGTCCTTCTTCAGGCACTGCCAGTGGATCAGGTAGAGGTCGACGTAGTCGAGGCCGAGCCGTTCCACGCTGGCGTCGAAGGCGGCCAGGGTCGAGTCGTACCCCTGGTCGTCGTTCTGCAGCTTGGTGGTGATGAACAGGTCGTCGCGCGGCAGACCGCTCGCCGCGATCGCACGCCCGACACCGGGCTCGTTACCGTACGCCGCCGCCGTGTCGATGTGGCGGTAACCCGCCTCGAAGGCCGCGCTGACCACGTCGGCCGCGATCGCATCCTCGACCTGCCAGACCCCCAGGCCCAGCTGTGGGATCTCGACGCCGTTGTCCAGAGTGATGGAGGGGACTGTGTTCATCTACCCATTTCACCGGGCCGACGGGTTCTGGCCCAGTCATCTGATGTGTGACAACAACCTCATCAACTGCCCGTAACCACCTGATAGGTCTTCGCAGCAGGCTCCAGGAACCCCAGCAACGCCGTCCCCTCCCGCTCCAGCTCGACCCGATCCCGCTTCAGCAACCGCCCGAACGGCGTCAGCGTGAGAGTCGCCACACCACGCTTCGCTTCCGCCGACCACAGCCCTGCGACCAGTCCATCCACCGTGTACGTCGCCTTCACCCGAAGGTTCTTCGTGAACACGGCCGGCCGATACTCGTCGGCGATGATCCGCTCCCGTTTCGCGTGGGCCAGCAGGAGATTGTCGAACTCCGGCAGGAACCGGACCGGAACCGCGGTGTCCGGATCAGGGCGCGGGGCGTCCGGAACGTCGTACAAGGTCTTGCCGTTGTCGTCGGTGAAAGTTTCGAGATCGAGGCTGTCGAACACGGGCTTCGCTTTTGATAGACCAGACCACGTCTGGAAGTCGGCCGGGGTCGCGGGCCCGAACGCCTGCAGGTACCTGACGACGAGCTCGCCCGGCTCTTCCTTCGGATGCACCTTCTGACCGAGCCACTCCTCAGCCGGCGTGAACCGAGCATTGGCCGGCCACCCCCACCGGACGCCGGTCGGATACATCACCAGCGGCACCATCATCCGCGTACAGAACCCCAGCGCCCGCTCGTTCACCGCGGGAAACTCCTGCTGCAACGCGTCCCGAACCTCAGTGAACGTCAGAGGCTCCTTAGCGAGAATCCGCTCAGCCGCCGCCACCACCTTCGCCGGCTCCATCCCCTCCGCCCGTTCCTTCAACAACCGCAACCCAGCCTCCAGCACCGGCGCCACAGTCGCCCGGAACCGCAGATAATCCGCCGCCGTCACCAAATGCAAAGTCCCCCGAAACAAGGTCGCCCTGACAACCTCTCGCGCCTCGACGGCCCGATCCAGGTCGCCTTCCGCAAACCCGTCCACCCGAGACCACAACCCCACATAAGGATGCTTGGCCTCCTGCCCCTGCATCCCCGCCAGCAGCCCCACAGCCTCAACCGCACTCACACCGGCGCGCTCGATCAACATCTGCCGAGCCAACGTCGCCCGACTAACCGCCCGCCCACTCAACACGGCCATACCGGCATCTTCCCCCACCCCACCGACAAACCGAATGCATCGGCCCGCGAGTGCTGACAACCTGTGCGCATGCGTCGCCATCCCAGGCCCACCCTCGAGCTCACCCGGTACGCCGAACTCCAGCCGGCCGCACCTGGCGACGAACTGGTCTCCGTCTCCATCGGGCCCACCGGCGAAGCCGCCGCCCTCTGGGCGAGCCCTCCGGATGCGGCCATCCTGAGCGAAGGTGACTTTCGGGTCGGCCCGGTCAGCCGGCCGGTCTCCGTACGCGCGGCTCTGCACACCCCAGACCTCGGCCAGGTGGTGTCGATTCCCGAATTCCGCCTGCGCGGTGCCATGGTTCAGCCGATGCCTGGAGGTGCGTTCCTCACTGTCGCGCCTCGCATCCGGGAGTGGCCGGACGGCGTACCACCCAATGCCACCGTCCACGACGCAGCCGGCAACCTGCAGGCCGAAGGGTTCTTCGGCGACGGCATCGAGCACGTCCAGGTCACCGAGACCGGCCAGATCTGGGTGGGCTACTTCGACGAAGGCGTCTACGGCGTCCTGTACTGGGGCGAAGCAGCCGTGGGAGGGGCCGGTCTCCTGCGCTTCACGCCCGACCTGCTGCTGGACTGGACCTACTCAGCAGTCAACGCAGGCCTGGAGCCCATCGACGACTGCTACGCCTTGAACGTCATCGGCGAAACCGCCTGGTGCTGCTACTACGACGGCTTCCCCCTGATCGCAGTCGAGGCGAACGCCGTCACTTCCTGGCAGAACAGGGTGCACGGCGCCAGAGCCGTCCTCATCCACCGCGACCGAGTAGCCCTCTACGGCGGTTACGACAAGGACACCGACCGCCTGGTCACCGCCCACCGAGGCGAATCAGCCCTGACCAACCTCCGCGAGTACCGCCTGGTCCTCCCCGGCGGCACCCCGATCCCCCGATCACAAACCTTCGCCCGCGGCTCCACCCTGCACCACTTCACCGACCGAACCTGGTACCGCCTAGACCTAGCCGACCTGCCCGGTTGATTTGTGGCTGCTAGTCACGGCCGGGGGTTGCGACGGCGAGGGTGTTGCGGCGGCAGGCATCTGCAAGGCGGTCGTCATAGGTCACGACGATGTCGGCGTCGATCACTATGGCGGTGGCGAGGTGAATCGCATCCAGGGTACGGCGAGTGCTCGGCTCGAGACGACGCGCGACGCTTACGACGTCGGTGGTGATCGGGCGCTCGTCGATTCCGGACAGTGCTTCGTCGATCAGGTCGCCGGCGGCGATCGGAGAGGTGGCGTGGAGTAGGACGGCGCGTGACACGTCGATCCAGGTGAGCGAGGAAGACGTCAGCATGGCGTCCTGCTGATAATGCGCGTCGAGAAAACTCATCAGTTCGGCGGACTCCGCCTCGGCGACTACTCGCTTCATGAGTGCGCTGCTGTGCACATAGACCCGCATCAGATGCGCTCTTCCTGGCCCAGCAGATCGAGGCTGTTCATGCCCTCCGGCAGGCGGAGGCTCGGCGTCACCTTTCGGTAGGGCACCCGTGCCGGGCGAACCAAGCCCGATGCACGGGCCTGCTCCCGATCCGTTAGAGGAGCCTCACGCCCGACCAGGTGAAGATGCTGCGCGACGGCGTCCCGAATGATCTCTTGCTGTGACTTGCCGGTGCGCTCAGCCTCGGACTGGAGGGCCGCAGTGACCTCGGGGGTGAGTCTCAAATTCATCGCCATACACGCACGGTACCGCATCGGTACCATGCGTGGTACCAAATTAGTCAGGCGACTGCGGCTCGGGCTTCCGCGAAGGCGGCGATGGCCTTTTCCACGTCTTCGGTGGAGTGGGCGGCCGACAACTGGACTCGGATTCGGGCCTTGGCGTGGGGGACTACTGGGTAGGAGAAGGCGATGACGTAGATGCCCAGCTCCAGGAGCTTTTCGGCCAGTACGGCGGCTTGGGCGGCGTCGCCGATCATGACGGGGGCGATGGGGTGGGTGCCGGGGAGGACGTCGAAGCCGGCTTCGGTCATCTTGGTGCGGAAGAGGGCGGTGTTGGCGTTGAGCTGGTCGCGGAGTGCGGTGGAGGTGGCGATCAGTTCGAGGGCCTTCAGGGAGGCTGCGGTGACTGAGGGGGCCAGGGAGTTGGAGAAGAGGTAGGGGCGGGAACGCTGCCTCAGCAACTCGACGATTTCGCGGCGGGCGGAGACGTAGCCGCCGGAGGCGCCGCCGAGGGCTTTGCCGAGGGTGCCGGTGACGATGTCGACGCGGTCCTTGACGCCGAACAGGGACGGGGTGCCGGCGCCGTCGGGGCCGACGAAGCCGACGGCGTGGGAGTCGTCGACCATGACGAGCGCGTCGTAGCGCTCGGCCAGGTCGCAGATCTCGTCGAGGGGGGCCAGGTAGCCGTCCATCGAGAAGACGCCGTCGGTGGCGATCAGGCGGTAGCGGGCGTCGGCGGCGTCCTTGAGCTGCGCCTCGAGGTCGGCCATGTCCCGGTTCTTGTACCGGAAGCGACGAGCCTTCGACAGCCGGATGCCGTCGATGATGCTGGCGTGGTTGAGCTCGTCGGAGATGATCGCGTCCTCGGCCCCGAGCAGGGTCTCGAAGAGGCCGCCGTTCGCGTCGAAGCAGGAGCTGTAGAGGATCGTGTCCTCGGTCCCGAGGAAGGTGCTCAGGGCGGACTCGAGGTCCTTGTGGATCTGCTGGGTACCGCAGATGAAGCGGACCGAGGCCATCCCGAAGCCCCAGGTGTCCAAGGCGTTCCGGGCCGCGGCGATCACCTCGGGGTGGTCGGCCAGGCCGAGGTAGTTGTTCGCGCAGAAGTTCAGCACCTCGTTGCCGCTGGCAACGGAAATCAGGGACTGCTGCGGTGAGGTGATCACCCGCTCGGACTTGTACAGCCCGGCGTCCCGGATCTCGCCGATCGTGGTCTTCAGATCGTCCCGCATCTGCCCGAACATCAGTGCTTCTCCTCCAGTACTTCGCTCGTCCAGTCCAAGATCACTTTGCCGCACAGACCCTGCCGGGCGACGTCGAAGGCGCGCTCGAAGTCGCCGTACCCGAAGCGGTGGGTGATCACCGGCGTCAGGTCCAGACCGCGTTCGAGCATCACCGACATCGAGTACCAGGTCTCGAACATCTCCCGGCCGTAGATGCCCTTGATGGTCAGCATGTTCAGTACGACGACGCTCCAGTCGATCGCGATCTCGTCGGCCGGCAGGCCGAGCATCGCGATCTTGCCGCCGTGGTTCATGTTCGCGAGCATGTCGCGGAGCGCGGCCGGCTGCCCGGACATCTCCATCCCGACGTCGAACCCTTCCCGCATCCCGAGGCTCAGCTGCGCCTCGGCGATCGTCTCCGAGCCGATGTTGACCGCCCGGGTGACGCCGATCTTGCGCGCGAGATCGAGCCGGTACTCCGACAGGTCCGTGATCACCACGTTCCGCGCCCCGGCGTGCAGTGCGACGGCCGCGGCCATCACGCCGATCGGCCCGGCACCCGTGATCAGCACGTCCTCGCCGACCAGCGGGAACGACAAAGCAGTGTGTACGGCGTTCCCGAACGGATCGAAGACCGCGGCCACGTCGAGATCGACCGGGTCCTTGTGGACCCACGCGTTCTGAGCGGGCAGGGCGACGTACTCGGCGAAAGCTCCAGCTACATGGACGCCCAAGCCGCGCGTCTTGATGCAGAGGTGGCGACGGCCGGCGCGGCAGTTGCGGCAGCGGCCGCAGACCAGGTGGCCCTCGCCGCTGACCAGGTCACCGACCGCGACGTCGCGGACCCCGACCCCGATCTCGACGACCTCGCCGACGAACTCGTGTCCGGTCACCATCGGGACCGGCACGTTCTTCTGGGCCCACGCGTCCCAGCTCTGGATGTGCAGGTCGGTACCGCACAATCCCGTCCGCAGCACCTTGATCAGGACCTCGTCGGCCTCGATCTTGGGCTCCGGAACGTCCTGCAACCACAGACCGGGCTTCGCCTCAGCCTTGACCAGCGCCTTCACCGTGTACCTCCGTTGTAAGGACGACCACATCGTCGTCCCGGGCAACCACCCGCGTCCATCGACACGTCGTACACAGCCTTTGCAGTAGAGCTGCATACTTGTCCGCATGCGGGGAGTGATCAGGGGCCTGGGGATCGTCCTGCTCGTAGCCGGCGTCGGCCTGCTCGGGTGGGTCGGGTGGCAGTACTTCGGGACCGGGCTCACGTCGAACCAGCAGATGGGTGAGGCGGAGAACGCGCTCCGCGAGCAGTGGAAGAAGCCGGCCAAGGCCAAGCCGGCCGAGGGCGACCCCGTCGTACTGATCCGGATCCCGAAGTTCGGCGACGGCTGGGAGAAGCCGGTCATCGAGGGCGTCGGCAAGGGCGAGCTTGCGCGCGGGATCGGGCACTACCCGCAGACACAGCTGCCCGGTCAGCCGGGGAACTTCGCGATCGCCGGGCACCGGGTCACCCACGGTTCGCCGTTCCGCAAGCTGCTCGAGCTGCGCAAGGGTGACCAGGTGATCGTCGAGACCGGCGACGCGATCTACACCTACGAGCTGGACGGTTCGCCGCGCGACCTGACCGTGAAGCCGGCCGACAACTGGGTGCTCGATCCGGTCCCGGGCAAACCGCAGGAGACGGCCACCAAGTCGATCATCACGCTGACCACCTGCCAGGACCTGTTCCACTCCCCGGATCGCTCGGTCGCCTTCGGCCGCCTGGTCCACGTCAGCAAGAAGACCTGAGTCCCCTCTAAGCTGTGGCCTCATGAGCTACGACCGGGACGCGCTGCTGGATCAGGTGAAGTCGAAGGCCATCGTGCACGGCAAGGTGACGCTGGCGTCGGGCAAGGAAGCCGACTACTACGTCGACCTGCGCCGGATCACACTGGATGCGGCCGCGGCGCCGCTGATCGGCCCGGCGATGCTCGAGCTGACCAAGGACATCGAGTACGACGCGGTCGGCGGGCTCACGCTCGGTGCGGATCCGGTCGCGATGTCGATGCTGCACGCGGCCGCGCAGCAGGGCCGGAGGCTGGACGCGTTCGTGGTTCGCAAGGCCGAGAAGACGCACGGCCTGCAGCGCCGGATCGAGGGTCCGGAGGTCACGGGCCGCCGGGTGCTCGCGGTCGAGGACACCTCCACCACCGGTGGTTCGGTGCTGACCGCTGTCGAGGCGCTGCGCGAGGCGGGGGCAGAGGTGGTCGCGGTCGCGGTCATCGTGGATCGGGCCACCGGCGCCAAGGAGAAGGTGGAATCAGAGGGCCTGCAGTACCTGGCCGTCTTCGGTCTCGAGGACCTGGGGCTGTAATGAACGTCGAGCCGATTCTGCTGGTCCTGCTCGCGGTTCTGGTCGGCGTGGGGATCGTCTACTTCAGCTACATCCAGGCGAAGAAGCGCCGGGAGCTGTTCGCCGGTTTCGCGGCTCAGTACGGCTGGTCGTACGCGCCGCACAACAATGCGCTGGCGGGCAACTGGAACGGGACGCCGTTCCGGACCGGTGACAACTGGCGGTTCAAGAATGTCCTGACCGGGCTGTTCAACGGGCACCAGATGGTTGCCTTCGACTACAGCTATCAGACGCACACCAGGAACGGTAAGGGTCAGCGCCGGACCACCACCCACAAGTTCGGTGTCGTCGTCCTGCAGTTGCCGGGCGCCCTGCCGCACCTGGAGGTCACCCATGAGGGGATCTTCGGGGGATCGGTGGCGAACGCGCTCGGCTTCCGCGACCTGCAGTTCGAGAGCGACCAGTTCAACCGCGCGTTCCGGGTGAAGGCGGACGACGAGCGCTACGGCCACGCCGTGGTGACCCCGCGGATGATGGAGGTGCTGCTGGCCCACGGCGAGATCGGCTGGCGGATCGAGGGCAACTCATTGGTGGGCTGGGACTCCGGCTCGCACGACCCCACCGAGGTCCTGCGCCGCCTGCACCTGCTCGAACAAGTGACCGCGCAGGTTCCGCCGTACGTGTGGCGCGACTACGCAGGGGTAGAACTCCCTAACCCGTAGAGTCTTGGCCAGCATCGCCAACACTCGGGAGCAAGGCAATGACGTTTGTCATCATCGCGATCGTGGTGGTCGTCCTGATTCTGGGCATCGCCCTGATCGCGTCGTACAACCGGTTCGTGAAGCAGCGGAACCTGATCCAGGAATCCTGGCGGCAGATCGATGTCGAGCTGCACCGCCGGTACGACCTGATCCCCAACCTGGTCGAGACCGTCCGGGCGTACGCCGCGCACGAGCGGCACGTGTTCGAGGAGGTCGCCCGGCTGCGGACGCAGGCGGTGAACGTCCAGGGTGCGACCCCGGAGCAGCGGGCCGACGCCGAGGGGCAGCTGTCCGGTGCGTTGCGGCAGATGATGATCTCGGTCGAGGCCTACCCGCAGCTGCAGTCCAACCAGAACTTCCTCGGCCTGCAGCGCGAGCTGACCGACACCGAGGACCGGATCGCGGCCGGCCGCCGGTTCTACAACGCGAACGTCGGCGACTACAACACCCGGGTCGAGTCGGTCCCGTCGAACATCGTCGCGGGCGCGTTCAAGTTCGAGAAGGCCGGCTACTTCGAGGTGCGGGACGAGGCGGTCCGCGCGGTTCCGCAGGTCTCGTTCGGGACCATCGGCTCGGTGGCCGGTGAGCAGGCGCCGCCGCAGATGCAGCCGGGCGTGCAGTCCTCGGGCCAGATCCACCCGCAGATGCCGGGTGACCAGGGCTACCAGCTCCCGGGCCAGGGGCAGCCCCAGTACGGCGCTCCCCAGGGACCGCCGGTGGGCGGCCCGCCTGCGGGTTCCCCCAGCCCGCAGGACGGACAGCCACCCTTTACGGGCTGACACCGCACCGGCGGCCACTGACGGAGTGCCTGGCGGACACTCCTAGGCACCGGTTCCCCGTGGCTCAGGACCCCCGATCCCGAACTCCACGCCGGTGCTGGGTCCAGGGCGCGGCGGCGGTCGGTCGCCGTGCCCCAGCCCCTGCCTCCCCCCGGTACCTGTGTCAACCCTGCCCGACTGAGATACATCCGGCGTACATCGGGCTTCCCGCGCGGTACAGCGGGATGCCACGATGGGTCGGTTCGACAGTGGAGAGGGTGTAGGCGAGTGGACAGTCCGAGGTACGGGATCCTCGGGCCCCTGCGTCTCAGTCACGCTCAGGGGCAGCCGCTGAAGGCTGCGAAGCCACGGCAACTACTGGCCACCCTGCTCCTGCACCCGAACCGTTTCGTCTCCACCGACCTGATCGCGGACGCACTCTGGGAGAGCACTCCGCCACGTTCCGCGACGGCGAACATCCGCACCTACGTCCGCGCCCTGCGCAGTGTGCTGGAGGACGCCGGCCTGCCGGCCTCGATCGACACGTCGGCGGCCGGCTACAGCATCGAGGTCGGCGTCGATGAACTCGATGCGAGCTTGTTCGAATCGCTGCTCGCCGAGGGCGGCCACCTCCGAGACGCCGGCGACGGCCGTCAAGCCATGCAGGTGCTCTCCCGGGCCTACGCCCTGTGGCGCGGCCGCCCGCTGGAGGACCTGATCATCCCGGCGGCCTGGGAAGGCTCGCTGAACCGGCTCGAGGCCCAGCACCGCGGTCTCGTCGACAGCCTGCTCGACCTGCGCCTCCAGTACGGCGATGCCGGCGGCGCCGCCGTACTGCTCACTGCCCGTCTCACCGACGACCCGTACGACGAACAGCTGTGGCGGCGACTCGTGGACGCGCTTCTGGCGGCCGGTCGGGTCGGGGAGGCGCGAGCGGCGTACGGGAAGGCTGTTCAGACGCTGGCCGACGAGCTGGATATCAAGCCGGGCCCCGAGCTCGAGGCCGCCGGGGTACGCGCCGAGAACGGCCGCTCCGCCAACTGGCCGAACCCAGGCATCCCGGCAGCGCTCAGTACGCCGGAACTCCCAGCGCCCGAGGCGCGTCCGGGCCCGATGGCCGCCCCGGAGCTCACTGATCCGCTGCGCACCCCGAGCCAGCTACCGCTCGATCTGGCCGACTTCAGCGGTCGCGAGGACCACCTGGACAAGCTCCGCGACCTGGTCTGCGGTCGCGACCCGGTGCGGCCACCGATCGCGGTCGTCTCGGGTGCGCCGGGAACGGGTAAGACCTCGCTGGCCGTCCGGCTGGGCCATATGGTCAGGGAATCCTTTCCTGACGGGCAGATCTACCTCGACATGCACGGGGCCACGCAGCCACGTGATCCGGCCGCCGCGCTGACCGATCTGCTGCTCAGCCTCAACCTGCCCGATTACGCGATCCCCACCGATCCCGAGCGCCGCTCGGCGATGCTGCGGTCCGAGCTGGCCAGCCGCCGGGTGCTGATCATCCTCGACGACGTGGCCACTGCCAGCCAGGTCACGCCGTTGATGCCGGGCACCGGGGCGTCCGCGGTGGTCGTGACGAGCCGCAACCGGCTGGCGGATCTGGCCGGCGCGGACAGCCTGCCCCTGGACACCTTCGACGACGGCGAAGCGGCAGCACTCCTTGAGTCTGTGGCCGGTCCCGGCCGCGTCGACCGAACGACATCCGCAGCCGAGGAGATTCTGGCTGCCTGCGGCAACCTTCCGCTGGCGATTCGGATCGTCGGCAGCCGGCTCGCCCAGCGCCCGGACCTGAGCCCGGGCGAGCTTGCCCGGCGGCTGCGGGACGAGAGCTCCCGGCTCGATGAGCTGAGCATCGGCGAGCTGGCCGTCCGGGCCAGTGCCGACCTGAGCTACGACTCGCTGAGCCCGGACGAGGCCCGGCTGTACCGGCTGATCGGCCACTTCGCGGTCGGCGTCTTCTCCGCGCGAGCCCTGGAGGCGATCGCGTCACCAGCCGCGGTGCGCCGCAGCCTGGACCGGCTGATCGAGGTCAACCTGGTCCGGATCAGTTCGGTCGACCACCGCGGTACGGCGCGCTACCGGATGCACGACCTGTTGCGGCTGCACGCGATCGGCGTCGGCGACGAGAGCCAGCAGGCCGAGGCGGTCAAGGACGTTGCGACGGTGGTCGACGCGATCCTGAACAAGATCCGGCGCGCGAACAAGGCGCTCGCGGTCGAGTACTTCGGCGTACTGGAGCACACCGGGCCGTTGACGTCACCGGATCCGGCGCCGTTCACCGAGACCGATGCGATCGCCTGGTTCGACAGCGAACGCAGTACCTTCGTGCCCGCGATCCGGGCCGCGGCCCAGAACGGCCTGCACGAGTATGCGTGGCGGATCGCGTCGGCCTGGGGGCCGTACCTGGACATGCGAGCCGGCTTCGACGACTGGGGTGGGTCACACCGGCAGGGGCTGGAGAGCGCGATCCTCGCGGGCGACCGGTGGGGTGAGGCGATCATGCATCGCAACCTCGGTCAGCTCGGGATCTACCAGGACGACTGGGACACGGCGTCGTACCACCTCGAGCAGGCGGCGACGATCTTCGCCGAGGTCGGGGACCGGTTCGGCGATGGCATCTCCGCGGTCGGTCTCGGGACCTGGCTGCGCGAACGCGGCCGGCCCGACGAGAGCTTGGCCCAGTACGAGAAGGCGATCGTGGCCTTCATGGAGGTCGGCAACGCGAACGCTGAAGCGGTCGCGCGGACTGCGGCGTCGTCGATCTGGCTGTCCCGCGACGACACCGTCACGGCCGGGCGCTATCTGGCCGAGTCGTTCCTGCTCGGGGTGCGGCTGGCCGATGCGCACCGCGTTGCCAAGGTACGTCGGCGGATCGCGGAGCTGCGGATCCACCAGGGCCGGCACTATCAGGCGGTCCGGCAGTTGCGGCACTCGCTGAACACCTTCACCGGCCTGGGGGACGACCACTGCGCGGCCTACGCGCGCGCCGACCTCGGACACGCGCTGATGGAGTGTGGCGAGCTGGCCGCCGCCCGCAAGATGCTGCTGGACTCGATGGAGATCGGCCGCCGGCTGGGCGATCGCAGTGTCGAGGGCCAGGCGGCGCAACACCTCGGCCGGCTCTATCTCCGGACAGGCAACCTGGACTGGGCCCGCCGGACCTTCGACCGGGCCGCGCGGGTCTGGCAGCAGGCCGGCCACGACGCCCGCGCCACCGCCTGCCGCCGGGAGCTGGCCGCGTTCGAAAACGACGCTGCCGCGGTCTGATCGCCGTACAGCAGTGCAATGTACGGCGGGTGTATCGCGCCCGGCCAGTATTTGTCCTGCCACGGCAACAGAGGGCCGGCGGATACGGGGATCGGGGGATGCCTAATGGCCTGGGGGGATGTTGTTGTGGAGCGCCGGATTCCCGGCCGGGTGACGAACCCGCGGGACACCGAGGCGGCGTTGAACTGGCAGCTCGAACGACTGGGGTCGACGGCCTGGCAGGACTGGCCGTTGAAGTTCCAGCGAATGGCTTTTGGTTACGCGCAGGACAGCGGCTGGCACGATGCGGCCGACGCAGTGAAATGGCTCGACCACCACACCCTTCTGCACGAAGGGACGGCGCCACGGGGGGCGCTGGTCTGGTACCAGGCGGCAGACCGGATCCGAGTGGCTTGTGCACTCGGCTCCGGTCAGGTGGTCGGTCCGCTGCTCGACGGTCCGGTGGCCATCGCCGTGCTCAGTGAGGTGAGTACGGACTGGATCTGGTCGGACCCGGTGTTCCCGTTCGGTCAGTAACGCTCAGTCCTTGGCGGCGGCGTGCTTCGGAGCTGCGTGCTTCGCGGCACCGCCGTCGGCCGCGGCGGCTGCCTTCTTGCGGCGGCGGGCCAGGACGACCTCGACGACCATCGGCAGCAGCGAGACCAGCACCAGCAGGATCAGCGCCGACTCGAGGTGGGCGTGGATGAACTCCACGTTGCCCAGCGCGTGCCCGAGCAGGGTGATCCCGGGCGCCCAGATGACCGCGCCGATCCCGGTCCAGAGGAAGAACTTCTTCGGGTCCATCTTCCCGGCGCCGGCCACGATCGTGATGAACGTCCGCACGATCGGCACGAACCGGGCCAGCACCAGCGCCCGCGGTCCGTAGCGCTCGAAGAACTCGTGCGTCTGCTCGATGTACTTCGGCTTCAGGAACTTCGCGTTCGGGTTGGTGAACAGCGAGGTCCCGAGCACCCGGCCGATGTAGTACCCGGACACGTTGCCCAGGAAAGCCGCGACCGTCAGTAGCACGCAGGCCAGCCACAGCGGGACGTCGATCGTGCCGCGCGCGATGAACAGGCCGACCGCGAACAGCAGCGAGTCACCGGGCAGGATCGGGAACAGCACCCCGCACTCGATGAAGATGACGAGGAGGGTGCCCCAGAGGGCCCAGTCGCCCAACCAGTTCAGCAGCCACTCGGGGTCCATCCAGTCCGGCATCAGCATCGCGAGTTGTACAAGCACGCGCACAGGGTAGCGTCCCAACCTGTGCAGGAGCTCAATCGTGATGAGAAGGACCTCCGCGGGACCGACGTGGTCGGCCCTCAGGAGGTCGGGGTCGGACCCTGGGCCGGCGAGTGGCCGGACGACCCGCGGCTGGACCCCGAGCTGCTCGAGGGCGGTGACCGGCGGAACGTGGTCGACAAGTACCGGTACTGGCGGCTGGAGGCGATCGTCGAGGACCTCGACCGGCAGCGGAACCCGTTCCACGTCGCGATCGAGAACTGGCAGCACGACCTGAACATCGGATCGGTCGTCCGCACAGCGAACGCGTTCCTGGCCGCCGAGGTGCACATCGTCGGTAACCGCAAGTGGAACCGTCGTGGCGCCATGGTCACCGACCGCTACCAGCACGTCCGCCACCACCCGCAGCTCGCGGACCTCGCGACGTACGCGTCCGAGCGCGACCTGCCGGTGATCGGCATCGACAACCTGCCTGGCTCGGTCCCCCTGGAGACCTACGACCTGCCGGCCGGTTGTGTGCTGCTCTTCGGGCAGGAGGGGCCGGGGCTGACCGACGAAGCCCACAAGATCTGTACGGCGGTGCTGTCGATCGCGCAGTTCGGATCGACCCGCTCGATCAACGCCAGCGCGGCCGCCGCGATCGCCATGCACGGCTGGATCCGGCGGCACACGTTCGGACAATCGATACCTGACGCGTAACCCAATCGGGTGCTGGCCCGTTGATCCTGTGACAGAAGTGAGGCTTCTCGACCAAAGTCAGCCCCTCGGGCGGGGCGGCGCACCCTCACGTGCGCCGACTGGGTTTGTGACGGGAAAACAGGGGATGTATGAGTTCACTGTGGGACGAACTGATCCATGAGTTGGGGACGGTGCGCGCCTTGAGCGCGGCCGCTCTGGAGGCGCGCTCGGAGTCGTCGCGGGTTGCGCTGATCACGTTGCTGGACGCCGAGACCGCGGAGATCTCGGCGATCCTCGACCGGATTCTCCGCGAGGCCGCTCAGTCGTCAGCGGCCTAGTAGTTGATTGACGGCCTGTTGCAGGGTCTCGGTGGGGTCGGTCGGTAGCTCGGACGCGCGGTAGCCGATGTGTGCGTCCGGGCGGACCAGCAGGCAGCCGGTGTCCGGGATCTCGCGCAGGCGGGACCAATCGCCGTACAGGTCCTCGAGTTCACGGCCGGGGCCGATCACGAAGGGCTCGATCGGTACGCCGAGATGTTCGGAGACGGACTGTGCGGCCTTGACCCAGGCTTCGCCGCCGATCCCGGTGAGCAGGGTGAACCGGCCTTTGCCGACCACGTCGAGCGTGCTGACGGTCTCGGATCCGCGGGTCAGCCAGCAGTGCGGGATGCGTGCACCCGGCCAGGTGGTCGGGTGGTAGTACAGCTCGGGATCGCGGTCGTACGGCGGTTCCGGCGTACCGTCGGTGACGACCGCGGCCGACCGGTACCGCTGACCCAGCTCGACGCCGTGCGCGTTGAACTCGTAGTCCTTGAGCTCGATCGCGGTCCGCAGTTCTTCGCGCTGCGCAATGCCTTCGGGGGTGTCGTCCTTACGGGACTCGATGGTCCGGCCGGCCGGTGCGTCCGGGGTCATGCCCAGCGCCTTGAAGATCTGGCCGAACTGGGTGCGGCTCTTGTTGGCCCGGTCCACGATCTGCTGGGCGATCGGGGTCCGCTCCTCGTCGTAGGTGGCGAGTAGTGACGGCGCCGCCTGGCCCTTGAGGACGAGCGACAACTTCCAGGCCAGGTTGTACGCGTCCTGGATCGACGTGTTGGAACCAAGACCGTTGCTCGGCGGATGCCGGTGGATCGCGTCACCCATACAGAACACGCGCCCGTACGACGCCTTCTCGGCGTACATGTGGTTGACGCTCCACACCGAGGTGCTCTTCAGCTTCACGTCGATCGTGTCGTCACCCACCAGGTTGTGCACGATCTCGGTCGCCATCGCCTCGTCCACCACCGGCGGAGGCTGCGTGATGTCGTAACCCCAGACGATCAGCCACTCGGTCCACGGCTTGACCATCCGGATCAGGCCGGCGCCGATCCCGCCGATCTGCGCACCTGGCTGCAGTACCCAGTAGAGGACGCTCGGCCGGTGCGCGACGTACTGGGAGAGGTCGGCCTCGAAGACGATGTTCATCGAGCCCTCGATGTCCATCGACCCGGCCATCGGAAGACCGATGTCCTGCGCGACCTTGCTGCGGCCGCCATCCGCGCCGATCAGGTACTTCGCTCTGATCTGATAGGTCTCGTTGGAGAGCCGGTCGCGGACGGTCGCCGTGACGCCGTCGTCGTCCTGCTCAAGCGACAGGTACTCGGTGTTGAACCGGACCTTCGCGCCGCGGGAGGCCGCCGTACTGAGGAGGATCGGTTCGAAGAGGGTCTGGGGGAGGTCTACTGGCAGCGTGGGGCTCGCTTCGGTGTAGTCAGCGAGCCGGCGCGGATGCGTTCCCCAGGTGCGGATCCGGCCGATCTCCTCACCGGCGAGGCTGGTGCAGAAGGCGGTCTGGCCCATCAGGTGATGTGCGGTGCCCTTGTCGGTGATCTGATCCTCGATGCCCATATCGCGCATGAGCTCGATCGTGCGCTGGTTGGTGATGTGGGCGCGCGGCGTGTTGGCGGTCCAGCCGTACCGGGTGAGCACGATGTTGTCGACGCCGTACGACGACAGGAACAGCGAGGTGGCTCCACCGGCCGGGCCACTGCCGACGATCAGTACGTCGGTGGTGATCATTGCGACTCCTCAGCGAGTACCAGGTCGTAGTTGACGGAGTAATGGCCGTCGGGATGTTCGGTGAACTCGGCGATCAGCGAGTCCTTGACGCCGAAGACCGCGTCGTTGCCGAGGTAGGGGTCACCCTTCTCGAACACATGGGTGATGAGCCGGTGATAGCCGGGTGCGGTGACCATGAAGTGGATGTGTGCCGGTCGCATCGGGCCGCGACCGCCGGCGTGCAGCATCTCGCCGACCGGGCCGTCGTCCGGGATCGGGTAGGCGACCGGTTTCACCGCCCAGAACGCATAGTTGCCCTCGGCATCGGTTATCAGATGGGCGCGGTTCTGCGGACCTTGGAGATCGGACTTCTGGACGTCGTAGAAGCCGTCCTCGTCGGCCTCCCAGGTCTCCACCCGGGCGCCTTCGATCGGCTCACCTTTGAGATTGAGGACCCGTCCGCTCACCAGGCAGGGATGTCCAGGGGCGCCGTTCGCGATATCGCCGCCGATCTCCACCTCGGGCGAACCCTCGACGAAGAACGGGCCGAACACCGTCGACTCGGTGGCGCCTGCGGATGCCGGGTTGCCCAGGCCGACCGTCAGCATGGACAGCCCGAGGGTGTCGGCGAGCAGCACGAACTCCTGCCGCTTGTCGTTCGAGATCTGGCCGGTCCGGGTGAGGAAATCGATGGCGAGGAAGTACTCGTCCTCGGTGAGGTGGACCTCGCGCGCGAACGCGTGCAGATGCCGCACGAGCGCACTCATCACCTCTTTGGTCCGCGGCTCCAGGCTCCCGTCGAAGCTGGCCACCACCGCGTCCGTCAGCTCGTCGCCTTGCAGATCCATTGCTGTGCCTTTCATGCTTCGATCACCATCGCCAGCCCTTGCCCGACACCGATGCAGAGGGTGGCCAGTCCGTAGCCGCCGCCGCGCCGCTTCAGCTCGTGCGCGAGGGTGGTGAGAATGCGCGTGCCGGAGCTGCCCAGGGGATGCCCGAGGGCGATCGCTCCGCCGTTCACGTTGACCTTCGTCGGGTCGAGGTCGGGCCACTGGCTCAGGCACGCCAGGCTCTGCGCGGCATAGGCCTCGTTGAGTTCGACCAGGGTGAGGTCGCTCCAGCCGATGCCTGCCTTGGCCATGGCCTTGTTGGCGGCCTCGACCGGGCCGATCCCGAAGTACTGCGGCTCCACGCCGTGCACCGCCCGGCTGACAATCCTTGCGATTGGTTTTCCCAGCCTGTGTGCCGTCGCTTCGTCGGCAATCAGTACGGCGGATGCTCCGTCGTTCAACGTGGATGCGTTGCCGGCGGTGACGGTGCCGTTGTCGCGGAAGGCGGGCTTGAGCTTGGCCATCAGCTCCGGGGTGCTGCCGTCGCGGATCGACTCGTCCCGGGTCAGCGGCGTGTGCTTCTTCGGGAGGATCGCGGTGAGGCGGTCCCACGGGAGCACTTCGTCGTCGAAGGCTCCTGCTGCCCAGGCCTTGGCCGCCTTCTCGTGACTCTCCAGGGCGAACAGATCCTGCGCTTCGCGAGTGATTTTGTACTTCTCCGCGAGTTGCTCGGTCGCCTCGCCGAGGGAGACCGTCCACTCCTTCGGCATCCGCGGGTTGATGAATCGCCAGCCCAGGGAGGTCGATTCGGCTTGCAGGCTGCCGTGGGGGAATGCGCGGTCGGGCTTCGGGAGGACCCAGGGTGCGCGGCTCATCGATTCCACGCCACCGGCGATCACCAGGCTCGCGTCGCCGGTTTCGATTGCGCGGGCGGCCTGGATCGCGGCTTCGAGACCGGACCCGCAGAGCCGATTGACCGTCGTACCGGGGACCCTGGTCGGGAAGCCTGCCAGCAGGGCGGCCATCCGGGCGACATCGCGGTTCTCCTCGCCGGCGCCGTTCGCGTTGCCGAGGATGACGTCGTCTAGTTCGGCTGGGTCCAGGCTTGGGTTTCGGCGGGCGAGTTCTTGGAGAGTGACTGCTGCCAGGTCGTCGGGGCGGGCGCCGGACAGGGCGCCGCCGAGTTTGCCGACCGGGGTGCGAACGGCGTCCAGCAGGTAGGCGGATCTCATCGGGTTGCTCCCTCGGGCCTGGTGCCGGCCCACGCTCTCGTGAGGATCTCTTCCACGTCGCCTGGGAAGCGGGCGGCGGCATCCTTCGCCTGCTCTTTTGTGAGGCCTAGCGCTTGGAGGCTTGTGGGCACGTTCGCTGCGGTGAAGAGGTCGAACAGGCCGGTCGCCAGGTCGTCGGTCCCGAGCGCTTCCTCCAGACGGGCCTTGGCTCTCGGCACTTCGGGTGCCTTCACGCGTGTCACTTGCGGAAGGACGGCCGCGTGCGTCTCGGCGTGGGGGAGGTTGTAGGTGCCGCCGAGGAGGTGGCAGAGCTTGTGGTGGACACCGGTACCGGCCGACGCGAGCGCGGACCCGGCCAAGCAGGCGCCGAACAGAAGGTTGCCTCGGGCTCCGATCTCGGCCGGCGACGGGAGCCGCTGCTGGTTCGCTGGCTCCGGCTCGCGCAACAGCTCCCGGAGCCCGTCTGCCAACGCCTTCGCGGCTTCTACGGCCGTGGTTTTGGTGATCGGGTTCGCCTTCTCCGTCCACACCGCCTCCACGCAATGCGCGAGCGCGTTGGCGACACTGGCAGCAGTCACGTTGAGTGGGAGTTGGAGCGTGAGCAGCGGGTCGTAGACGACGGTCTTCGGGAGCACCCTCAGGTCAGTGCCGGTGGTCTTGCTGCCGCCGCTCGTCTCGCCCCAGACCGGTGTCATCTCGGACCCGGCGTACGTTGTCGGCACGGCCAGGATCTGTACGTCTGCTGTGAGTGCGATCGCCTTGGCCAGTCCGATCGCCGAGCCGCCACCGATCGCGATCACTCCATCGGCGTCCACCTCGCGTGCCTTCGCGCGGGCTGCCTCGGCGATCTCGGTCGGGACATGCTGCCGGACGCCGTCGATGCGGCCGGCGAAGAGTTCCTTCAACGCTGCTTGGGTTTCGTCGGCCGCGTGCTGCGCTGATCCGGTCGCGATCACGAGCGCCCGCCGTACTCCCAGGAGCTCGACCTCGGCGGCCACCTGCTCGAGCGTTCCCGGGCCGAAGACCACTCGGCTGGGGTACGACGTGTGCACGAAAGGCTTGGTCATATGACCTCCCGGGCGCGCAGCCGACGCAGCATGTCCAGCTCGGTGTCGGTGGGGACCGGAACGGTTTGGATGCTGTCGGCAACCTTCAGGTCCCAGCCGGTCGCGGCGCGAGCCTGTTCGACAGTGACGCCGGGATGGAGTCGCGTCATGGTCAGCTCGTTGGTCGCCGGGTCCGGCTCAAGGACGCCGTGGTCGGTGATCACCAGCGTCGGTCCGGCGCCGGGCGCCTGCCGCTCGCGACCGGTCGGCCCGTAGCCGACGCTCGTCACAAAGTCGACCTGCTCGACGAAGGTCCGGAGCGACTGCTTCACGATCACGATCACCCGGCCGGCGTTGGCCGCGATCTCCGGGGCCCCGCCTGCGCCCGGCAGCCGGGTCTTCGGGTTGTCGTGGTCACCGATCACGGTCGTGTTGATATTCGCGAACCGGTCGATCTGCGCCGCGCCGAGGAACCCGACGTCGATCCGGCCGGCGCCGACCCAGTAGTTGAACATCTCCGGCACCGACACCACCGAGGTCGCGGTCGCGGCCAGGTCGTCGTCCCCGATCGACAGTGGCAACCGACGCGGTTTGGCGTCGATCGCGCCCGATTCGTAGACGAGGCGGCAGCCCGGTGCATGCGTGTGCCTGGCCAGGTTCGCGGCGAGGTTGGGCGGGCCGACGCCGACAAGGCAGACGTCCCCGTCATGCAGTTCGCGGGCGGCGGCGACGTTCATCATGTCCGCGCTGTTCCAGCTCTCAGTCATCGGCGGCCGCCTCCAGTCCGTTCTCCTTCGCCCAGGCGAGGAAGGCGCCGCGATCCCGCGACACCACGTCCCACTGCTGGTAGAAGTCGTTGTCCCTGGTCGAATAACCGAGTGCGTAGGACGGCCACGCCCCACCCGGTACGACGCTCACCGCCTTCAGCGCCCACTCCGGCAGAATCACCGCGCCCGTCCGCTCGGGGAACTCGTCGACGATCTCCTCGACCGTGACGATCGCCCGGTCGGCCGCAAGCACTGCCTCACGCTGTACGCCGGTCAGTCCCCACAGCATCACGTTGCCTTCGGGGTCGGCGAGCTGCGCGTGGATGACGGTCACATCCGGGTTCACCGCCTTCACCGCGGCCAACTCCTCGCCGGTGAACGGGCACGTGACTCGGCTGATGATGTCGCTCTGCTGCTCCAGATCGGTACCGCGATATCCCCGCAGTACGGCGAACGGCAGTCGGCCGGCACCGGCGACGTACGCGTTGGCCAGTCCGGCGTGGCTGTGCTCGTGGACGACCAGCTTGTGCGGCCAGTGCTTCTCCACGGCGTCGCGCAGCCGGTGCAACGAGCCGACGCCGGGATTGCCGCCGTACGAGAAGACAAGCTCGTCCGCGACGCCGAGGCCGATCAGCTGGTCGTAGACGACGTCGGGTGTCATCCGGACGAGCTTGAGGTGCCGGCGGCCCTGCCGGGCGATCTCGTGCGCGGCGGCGAACGGGATCAGGTGCGTGAAGCCCTCGAGCGCGACGGTGTCACCGTCGTGGACGTGAGTCGCTATCGCTTCGTCGAGGTGGACTGGACGTGGCATGCGCGGCTCCACTATGATTTCGCTGAGCGAAAAGTTCTTCTTTCAACGAAAAGCAGGTTAACCGATGGCCGGTGAGGCGTCCAGTGGGACCTTCCTGCAGGGGCTCGAGCGTGGGCTCGCGGTGATTCGCGCGTTCTCCGCCGACGCGCCGGCCCTGACGCTGAGCGAGGTGGCCCGCGATGTCGGCCTCACGCCGGCAACCGCACGGCGGATCCTGCTCACCCTGGAGCAGCTCGGCTACGTCCGCACCGACGGCCGCCAGTTCTCCCTGACCCCGCGCGTGCTCGCCCTCGGATGGGCCTACCTGTCCTCGCTGGACCTCGGCGAGCTCGCCGGTCCGTACATGGAGGAGCTGAGCGCCGCGACCCGAGAATCCTGCTCGATCGCGACCCTCGACCTCCCCGACATCGTGTACGTCGCCCGCGTCCCCACCAGCCGCATCATGACCGTCGCCCTGGGCGTCGGTGCCCGACTCCCGGCGTACCCGACCTCAATGGGCCGCGTCCTCCTGGCCGGCCTCGGTGCAGCCGCCCTGGACGCCTATCTGTCCGACGTGGCCGCCGAGCAACTGACGCCCCACACAATCACCTCACCCGACCAGCTCCGAGCCGCCATCGACCAAACCCGCACCGACGGCTACGCCCTCGTCGACCAGGAGCTCGAGCTAGGCCTCCGCTCCCTCGCCGCCCCCATCCACAACTCCCGCGGCCGAATCATCGCCGCCCTCAACG
>NZ_SMKA01000102.1 GCF_004348455.1 Kribbella albertanoniae | reverse complement strand
GGGGCTGGGGTGGGTGGCCAGATTCAGGTGGATTGTGGCTGGATCGCCAGTGGTGGTGGATCGGTGCGGGGCCAAGGATGTGCAGGCGAACCCTCCCATGAAAGGTCTGCGTGTGACGGCGTTTTTGTTGTCGGTGCATGTGCTCGCTGCGATCCTGGCCATTGGGCCGGTGGCTGTTGCGGCGAGCATGTATGCGCCTGCGGTGCGTGCTGCGGCTGAGAGTCCTGATGATGCGCGGAAGGCGGCGACGGTCGCGGTGTTGCATCGGATCACGAGGGTTTACAGCGTGATCGCGATCTTCGTGCCGGTGTTCGGGCTGGCGACCGGGGCTCGGCTCGGGGTGCTCGGGGATACCTGGCTGATCGTGTCGATGATTCTCACGGCGATCGCTGCCGCCGTACTGATCGGACTCATCCTGCCCGGCCAGCGCCGGCTGCTCATCGACCTCCAGGACACAGCAACCGGCCGCCGGCTGGGGATGCAGACCGGGATCTTCAACCTGCTCTGGGCGATCGTCGTCGTACTGATGATTTATCGCCCGGGCTCGACCACCGGAGCCGGACTGTGAACCCGCGCCGCCTGATGCATGTCATCGGCACCTTCGAGCTCGCCACGTTGATCCTGCTGCTGGCGAACCTCGCGACCATCCATCACCCGGCGATCTCCAGCGCACTCGGCCCGATCCACGGCCTCGCCTACACGAGCACCATCATCATCGCCGTACTCATCATGAAGGGCCGCCACCGCATCTGGCTGCTCTCGCTGGTCCCCGGCATCGGCGGCCTGCTAGCCGCCCGGGCCACCCAGTCCACGGACCCGGTCACGGAAGCGAGCGCTGCCGACGGTAGGTCGTCGGGTTGACGCCGTAGAAGGCCTTGAAGCGACGGGTGAAGTGACTCTGATCCGGCCAGCCAACAGCCGCGCCGATCGAGGAGATCGGCTGGTCGGTCGTACCGAGCAGGATGGCGGCGGTCTCGGCGCGGTGATGGGCCAGGTACGCGAGCGGTGGCAGGCCGGTGTTCGTCTTGAACAACCTGATCAGGTAGTTCGGGGCCAGGTGACACGCATCGGCCAGGTCGTGCAGCGTCCAGGCGCGCGTCACGTCGGCCTCCAGCATCCGAATTGCCTGCAGTACGGCGGGATGCGTGAACCGCAGTGGCGCCTCGGTACCGAACTTCGCCTCACCGGCGACGCGGGCCAGCAGTCCGAGCCCGAGCGACAGCCGCCCGATCACGTCGGCGCGGTACCGCTCGGTCCGCGGTGGCCGCAGGTCGGAGAGCGGTTCCAGGTGAGCGACGTACTCGGCCAGCACGGCCGGCTCGAGATGCAGGGCCAGCGCGCCCTGATGTCCAGGCGTGTAAGGCCCCTCGAACAGCAGGTAGGACAGCAGCGGATCCTCACGCATCCACGCCAACTCCCGCCGCAGCATCTCCGGCGCGAACCCGCAGTTGAAGACCTCCAACTCGTGGCAATCCTCCAACGCGTGCCAGGCTCCGGGACGCGTCAGTACGACGTCGCCCACCGTCAGCACCTGGGTTCCGAGCGGCGACAGGTGGGTGCCGGTACCGGCCACGACCGTGAAGATCTCGATGAAGCTGTGGGTGTGGACCGGGTGACTGTCCAGGTGCACGTGCCGCCCGGCTCCGGCGGTGATCTCCTCGGTGAAGAAGATCAGGCCACTCTCGAGAGCAACCGGCAGTTCGGCCACGGCGTCCACCTCCCCTCGGGGTTAGTTTCGTCCAAGTAGCGGTTCATCCGGGCCTATCTGGGCGTGTCCGCGGCAGCGCACGATCCTTGGGTGACCCACTGGATCGGCAACCACGACTGGGAGCAGCCCGGCAGCACACCGGCCGCCCTCCCGATCTTCCGCACGACGTTCGCCGTCGGAGCACTGCCCACCCAAGCCGTCCTCCGCCTGACCGCCCGCGGCGTGTACGACGCGACAGTCAACGGCCGCCCAGTCGGCGCGGCCGTCCTCGAACCGCCGTACACAGACTTCTCCCGCCGCGTCGTCTACCGCGACTACGACGTCACCGCCGCGCTCCACGCAGGCGAGAACACGATCACCGTCGAGGTCGGCCCCGGCATGGCGCACGTCCCGCCGACGCCCGACCGGTACCAGAAGCTCACCCGCTCCGACGGCCCACCTCGCCTGTACGCCGAACTCCGCCTCGACGGCATCGTCCACGAACTCACCTGGCGGACCGCGCTCGGCCGCACCACCTTCTCCAGCTGGTACGGCGGTGAGGACTGCGACGCCACCCGCAACCTCCACAGCTGGCGAGACGCGACGATCACCGACGGTCCCGCCCTCTCGAACACCACAGCCCCGGCCATCGAGCTGGTCGAAACCCTCAGCACCCAAGCGATCACCGAGCCCGAGCCAGGCATGTATGTCTTCGATCTCGGCATCAACTTCGCCGGCTGGCAACGGCTCACCGTCGAAGGTCCGCGCGGAACCACGATCACCATGCGCCCCGGCGAGGTCCTCGACGAGAACGGCTACGTGCGCCAGACCCCCGACGGTACCGGCGGCCCGATCTGGGACACGTACACGCTGGCCGGCACCGGCGTCGAGACCTGGCACCCCAAGTTCCGCTACCACGGCCTGCGCTACGTCCAGGTCGACGGCCTCCCCCACCCGCCGCGCCCGAACACGATCGAAGGCCTCGTCCTCCGCACCGCGAACCGCCAGGTCGGCCGCTTCGCGTGCTCGAACCCGCTGATCAACACCCTGCACACACTGATCGACCGAGCAATCCAATCCAACATGTACTCGGTCCTCACCGACTGCCCACACCGCGAAAAACTCGGCTGGCTCGAGGAGATCCACCTGGTCTTCGGCCCGATCGCCTTCGGGTACGACGTCGCCGACTACTACCGTGAATTGCTCAAGGTCGTGGCCGAGGCACAGACCGCCGACGGCCTGGTCCCGGACATCGCCCCCGAGTACACCGTGTTCGAGCACGGCTTCCGCGACGACCCGAACTGGGGCAGCGCCCTCGTCCTCGCCCCGTGGCTCCTCTACCGCCAGTACGGCGACGTCGACACCCTGCGCGAACATTTCCCCGCGATGATCCGGTACGTCGATTACCTGACCAGCAAGGCGAACGGCCACCTGCTCGACCACGGTCTCGGCGACTGGGGCGCGTTCGACGAGTCCACGCCGGTCCAGCTGACTGCCACGTTCGGCTACCTACGGGCAGTACAAACCCTGCACGAGATCGCGACAGTCCTGCAGGAGGACGCAACGCCGTACAAGGAATTGAGCGCACGGATCGCCGAAGCCTTCCAACGCGCCTTCCCCCGCTACACCACTCAGGCCTCCGGCGCGCTGGCGCTCGAACTCGGTGTCGTGCCGGCCTCGTCCCGCGACGCAGTCCTGCAGCAGCTCGTCGACGACATCATTGCGCAGGGCAACCACCTCACCGTCGGCGAGATCGGGCTCGGCCCGGTCCTGCGGGTTCTCGCCGCAGGCGGTCGCCACGACGTCATCTGGGATCTGGTCACCACCCCCGGCTACCCGGGGTACGCGCACCTGACGACCCTCGGTACGACGTCCCTCCCGGAGTACTGGAACGGCCACGGCTCGCACAACCACTTCATGCTCGGCGTCGTCGACGACTGGTTCACCCAGCACCTGGCCGGTCTGAACTACACCGCGACCGACCTCGTGATCCGCCCGGTCGTCGTCGGCGACCTCACCTGGGTGGAAGCTGAACACCGTGGCGTCCGATCCGCCTGGCACCTCACCGACGGCCGCTTCCAGCTCGAGGTCCGTACCGACCGCCCCGCCCTTATCCACCTGCCGCACACCGGAAGCATCACCGCCCCGCAGAACGCCGAGCCGATCGGACCGGCGAGCTATCGCGTCGGCCCCGGCGACTGGCTCTTCGTTCGAGAAGGAGAATCTCGATGAAACGCACGCTGCTCAGCCTCCTCCTCGCCACCACCCTGCTGGCGAGCTGCGGCAACCCGATGGCCAAGACCGAGAGCCAGAGCTTCCCGCAGGCAGCCACCGACCTGAACGGCGTGACCCTGACCGTCTGGCAGTCGAACACTCTCCAAGCCGGCTACAAGTCCCTGTTCGCCGACTTCGAGAAGGCGACCGGGGCGAAGATCCGGCCGGAGATCTTCCCCGACCCGTACGAGTCGAACCTGCTGACCAAATGGGCGACCGGCACCCGGCCCGACCTGATGATCTTCCAGTCGACCGCCAGCTTCATGCGTCGCCTCGACCCGGCGAAGAACCTGTACGACCTGACCGGTCAGGACTTCGTGGCCAAGCAACGCTTCGGGCTCGCCAAGACCGCCGCCGTCCTGGACGGCAAGAACTACGGCCTCAGCCTGGAACCGCCGAGTGTCTTCGGCCTCTGGTACAACAAGCAGCTCGTCCCGAAGCCGCCCACCAACCTCACCGAACTCGTCAGCACCTGCAAGACGATCAAGCGGTCTGGCGCAACCCCCTTGTACGACGCGGGCGGCGATCAGTGGACGACGCAGATCCTCCCGTTCATGCTGTGGACCGATGCGATGAAGGCCGGCCTGCAGGACAAGCTCAACGACAACCAAGCCCAGTGGACCGATCCGGCCGTCGTCGACGCGTTGAAGGCGTACAAGTCGCTGGTCACCGAAGGGTGTTTCAACAGCAACCTGAAGACCGGAACGTATGCCGAGCAACAGGAGAAGTTCGTCGCCGGTCAAGTAGCGATGATCCCGCAAGGAACCTGGATCAGCTCGGACTTCGTCAAGTCGGTCGGTGTGGCAACGATGAACCAGAACATGGGCTGGCAGGCACTGTCCACGACCAGCCCGACAGCGGCGTACTCGACGACGTTCTCGGTCCAGATGCCGCGGACCGGCAACGCCAAGCAGGAGCAGGCGGCAGCAGCCTTCCTCAAGTTCGCTTCAGGTGCCGGCTACCAGCACTTCGTCGACGTCCAGAAGCAGGCACCCGCGCTGACCGGCTTCACCACCCCATCCGAGGTCCCGGCCGCGACACAGGCGGCGTACGCGGCACTGGAGAGTGACGGCACCAGCTATCCGCAGCTGTTCGCGGCGGACTTCGGCCCCTTCCCGACTTACATGAGCAAGCTGATCAACGGCTCGTCGACACCCGAGCAGGTGGCCGCGGACCTGCAGGCAGCCTGGGCGAAGAGCGCCAAGACGGCGGGACTGACCGGATTCTGATGACCACGTCCCTCAGAGCCCGAGCCGGTACGGCGGGATTCCTGCTGCCCGCTCTCGTCGTGGTGGCCGTGTTCTACCTGGTCCCCAACCTGCTGAATTTCGCGCTCGCGTTCACCGACTGGTCGGCGTACAAGGACACGATCGCGTTCACCGGGCTGGCGAACTTTCGCGAGCTGCTCCAGGAAGGTGCCCTGAGCACCGGTCTACGCGTGACCGTGATCTACGCGGTGGTCGTGATGATCGCGCAGAACCTGGCCGGGCTCCTGCTCGCCTTCGCCCTCGAGAAGCCGAGCCGCGTGCATGCCTTCTTCCGCGCGATGTTCTTCCTGCCGGTGCTGATCTCACCGCTCGCGGCGGGTTATGTCTTCAAGGCCCTGCTCGCCGATGACGGTCCGCTGAACCGAGCCGCCGGGATCGAGGTCTCGTGGCTCGGCAGCACCACCTGGACGATCGTCGTGGTCGCGCTGGTGAACGCCTGGAAGTTCATGGGCGTCAACATGCTCGTCTACATCGCCGGCCTGAACGCGATCCCCGGCGAGCTGCTGGAGAGCGCCCGCACCGACGGAGCGAGCCGTTGGCGAACCATCCGATCCATTCAGCTACCGCTGCTCGCACCGGCGATCACGTTCAACTTCGTCACCACGCTGATCGGCGCGTTCAACACCTTCGACATCGTCTTCGCGATGACGAACGGCGGCCCGGGCGACTCGACGCAGGTCCTCAACATGTTCATCCAGCAGCAGTACGCCCAGGGGTACTACGGCTACTCGATCTCGATGGGCCTGCTCCTCCTGCTCCTGGTCTGCGCAGTCGCCTTCCCGCTGCTGCTGACCCTCCGCCGCCGGGAGGTCGACGCATGAGGACGATCAAGTACGTCGCCCTGTCCGTGGTCGCCGGCCTGGTGATCGGCGTACCGCTGTGGATGGTGCTGGTGAACGCGGCCAAGCCGTTCGCCGAGGCGCGCACCCCGGGGTTCGGTCTGCCGCACGACTGGGCGCTCGTCGACAACTTCCGCACCGTGCTGACCGAGGGCCGCGCCGGTGTCGGTCTGCTGAACAGCCTGCTGATCACGGCCGGGTCGGTCGCGTTCATCCTGATCGCCGGGTCGATGGCCGCGTGGGTGTTCGGGCGCAGCGCATCCCGCCCGGTCCGGCTGCTGTTCTACGCCAGCATCGTCGGCATCCTCGTACCGGCGCCGGTCATCACCTCGGTCTACCTCGACGCCCAGCTCGGCCTGCAGGGCACTCGGTTGTCGCTGATCGGTCTGTACGCCGGCGTCTACCTCTCGCTGGCGATCTTCCTCATCACCGGCTTCGTCCGCTCGGTACCACGGGAACTCGAAGAGGCCGCGCAGCTCGAAGGCGCGGGCCGGCTGCGGATCTTCGCCACCATCGTCTTCCCGTTGCTCGGGCCGGTGCTGTTCGCGGCCGGGATCGTGCTCTGGGTCTTCATCTGGAACGACTTCTTCTACGCTTTCTTCCTGCTCAGCGGTGAGAGCCGGCAGACGCTGCCGCTCGGCCTGTTCGCTGTCGTCAGCTCGAACTCGCACTCGACCAACTGGAACTACGTCTTCGCCGACGTGATCGTGGTCAGCCTTCCCCTCGTCCTGGTCTTCGTCCTCGGTCAGCGCCGCATTCTGGCCGGAGTGATGGCCGGCGGGATCAAAGGCTGATCAGCCGCCCAACCCTCAAGGAGATACCGATGCGCCGCTGGACCGCACTACTTCTGCCGCTTGTCCTCGCGCTGATACCGGCGACGGTTCGCGCAGCACCCGCTGCGACCGTCGAGGTGTCAGCCGTCTACGGAACCGACAACGGCACGCTCAACAAGGAGCTCGTGCTCCGGGCCTCGCAGGGCGGTTACTTGACCCTGCAGAATCTGCACGTCCTCGCCGATCACGCCGACGAGCTGGCCGACCTCGGCCTGCGCGAGATCCGCGTCGACCACGTCTTCGACGACAGCTTCTACGGTGTCGTGAAGGGCGTCGACAACTTCGACTTCAGCAAACTCGACGCCGTACTGAAGCCCCTGGTCGACAACGGCATCCGCCCCTGGATCAGCCTCAGCTACATGCCGGGCGCGTTCGCCACGAACGGCCTGTTCAGCCCGCCGAGGGACTACGCCGCCTGGGGCCGCGCGGTCGAGGCGATGGTCTCCCACTACGCCGCGATGCCCGGCTCCGGCTACCGCGGCTGGAACTGGGAGGTCTGGAACGAACCCGACAACAAGGCCGGCTTCTGGACCGGCACAACAGCACAGTACAACCAGCTGTACGGCGCCAGCGCCCAGGCCGTCCGCCGTGGCGACCCGACCGCAAAGGTCGGCGGACCCGGTGTCGCGGCACCGACCGTCGGACTGCTCGGCGGATGGCTCGACTACATCGCCGCCAACCCCGGCATCCCCTGCGACTTCGTGTCCTGGCACTCGTACGGCCCCAACGAATTCAACAGCACCCAGGGCATCCGCGGTGAACTCTCCCGCCGCGGCATCCCGGCCAAGCAGCTGTACATCACCGAGTGGAACTCCACCGCGTCGATGAACAACGGTCCGGGTACCTGGCCGGACACGCACCAGACCGCGTCGTACGCGCTGCAACGGATGTACGACGCACTTGGCGAACCTGGGCTCAACGGGATCCACTTCTTCAGCGGGCTCGAGGGCTGGCGTCCGAGCATGGACTTCAACGGTGACCTCGGGCTGCTGACCGTCGACGGGCGGCGGAAGGCGGTCGGCAACGCCTTCGCGATGTTCGATGCCCTCGGCAACACCAAGCTCAGCACGACCATCAGCGGGAACAACGGCACCGCCACCTACGGTCTGGTCACCGCGGACGCCGCGGCGCAGAAGACCACCATCCTGCTCTGGAACAACACCTTGAACGCCACCACGTTCCATCCGTCGTTGAGCAGCCTGCCGTACACGTCGTCCAACTTCGCCGTCACCAGGTACGACGTGAACGCGCAGAACTCCTCCTCCGACAACGCCGCCGGCCAGAAGAACCTGCGGCCCAGCGCGCACGAGCTGCTCCGGCCGTCGGACCGGACAGTCGTCGCCTCGGCGTCCACCTGGTCCACCACGGTGACACTCGCATCGAACGCGGTCGCACTGATCGAACTCACCCCGTCATCCGACACCCCGGGCTCGAAGCCGGTGCCAGGCGTGCAGTCGACGATCGACTTCGCGCGGGGCGCGGCGGTCGCACCGAGTTCGTCGTACACGAACGCAGGTCAGGGCTGGGGGCCGACGGCACTCGTCGACGGCCGCCGCTACAGCTACACGGGAGCGAACGAGGGCAACCCGACCATGGGCTGGACGTCGGTCGAGCACCCGACCGCCGCCGCGACCGAGTCGGTCCGCGTAGATCTCGGAGCACCCCGGACCTTCGACGCCGTGACGTTGTGGCCGCGTAGCGACCAGTTCGGCGACGGTCGCGGCTTCCCCGCCGACTTCACCATCCAAGGCTCGAACGACGGCAGCACCTGGTCCCAACCGCTCGTCACCAAGACCGGGTACGGCGGTGGTGCCCCGGTGCTCGGCCCCCAGACCTTCCCAGCCGCAGGCTCGTACCGCTATCTGCGCGTCACCGCTACGAAACTGGGGCTCCCGATTCCCGAAGCCGCAGGTAACGCCTACCGCTTCCAGCTAGCTGAACTGGAGGTGACCGCCCCCACCACCCTGGGCTAGCTGGAACTGGACGAGGCGCTGCCCCGTGGGCAGCGCCTCGTCTGTTTTCCCTGCTAGGTCAGGAGAAGTTGACCCCGAAGCTGTTGCTGGCGAAGTTCAGACCGCCGTTCGAGGACGTGATCTCGAAACCGAACTGGACGTCGGTCACGATGTGGTCGGCCATCCAGCCGTTGTTGCGCAGCCAGTTCAGGACGGCCTTGATGTCGACCGAGCCCGAGTTGGTGTTGCTGGTGCGGACGAACGAGTAGACGGCGTTGGAGCCGTTCGAACCGCGGTAGACGTCCCACGAGTGGCCGCCGACCGTAGCGCTCGTCTGCCGGCTGCCGATGGGTCCGACAGCGCCCTGCTTGTTCATCCAGAGCATGATCTCGTGATTGGTGCCGTCGGCCCAGATGTCGTAGCAGGTGCAGTAGGCCCCACTGCCCGGCCTGGACACGTTGAAGTTGCTGGTCAAGGTGCCGAGGGCACTGATCCGCCGGCCGATGTTCCGGTCGGAGTGCGGGTAGGACTTCACGCCGCCGGTGTTCGGGTGGTTGGCCCAGACACCCCAGTTGCTGTAGGAATTCGCCCAGATCGACTGGGCCCCGGCACCGCTGCCCCAGACGTTGTTGCGGACCGTGTAGCCGCCGTTCGACCACGTGCCCCATTTGTCGCTCGACTCCCAGGTGGCGGCGTGCGCCGGCAGGGCCGAGGCGAACAGAGCGGCGAACAGCGTCACCAGCGCTGCCACCGGTTTCCAAGCCATCTTCTTCATCATTGTGTTCCCTTCTCGGAGTGGGCGTCGGTGGCGACCGGTTTATCGAAGCATTGATCGAAGCGCTTCGATAACCGCTGTAAAAGAAGGCGGGGAGAACCCGCCACCGACTCCAGGGACCACCACTGTCGCAATGCAAACGCACAGCGTCAATATCTCGGCCAGTGCTATTATCGAAGCGCTTCGACCTGCAACTCTGACCCCACTGCACCTTTGACCGAACTGCAGCTCCGACCCCGAGGTAGGTTCCATGGTGACGATCGCCGACGTTGCGAAGCACGCGGGCGTCGCGACCAGCACCGTGTCCTATGTTCTCAGCGGGAAGCGCTCGATCTCCCCCGAGACACGCCAGCGGGTGCACGCGAGCGTCGACGCCCTCGGCTACCGGCCGAATGCGAGCGCCCGGGCCCTGGCCTCGAGCCGGTCGAACGTGCTGGCCCTGGTCATCCCCCTCCGCGCGGGCATGCACGTGCCGGTGATGATGCAGTTCGCGACCGCCGTCGTGACGACCGCCCGGCGCTACGACCACGACGTGCTGCTCCTCACCGCGGACGAAGGCGCCACCGGTCTGGAGCGGGTCCAGCAGAGCTCGCTGGTCGACGCCGTCGTGGTGATGGACATCGAGTTGTACGACGAGCGCGTGCCACTGCTGCGCGCCTTGGACCTGCCTTCGATCCTGATCGGGTTCCCGCTCGATGCCGAGGGCCTGACCTGTATCGACCTGGACTTCGTCCGGGCCGCGGAGCTCTGCGTCGACCACCTCGCCGACCTCGGTCACCAGCGCATCGCCCTGCTCGGCACCCCGTCGGCTGTGTACGAGCGGCAGACGGGATTCGCGCATCGCACCCGAGAGGGGTTCCGCGCGGGCGTCGACCGCCGCAGCGTCCACGGGGTCGAGACGCCTTGCGAGTCCAGCCATGAGGCAGTGCTGAAGACAGTCGAGCAACTGCTGCGCGACGAGCCCGAGCTGACCGGCCTGGTGGTGCAGAACGAGCCGATCATCGGCCCCCTGCTCGACGTACTGCGCAGCCTCGGCCGCCGCGTTCCCGAGGACATGTCAGTGCTGGCGATCTGCGCGGACGACGTCGCGGAGGGGCAGCGGCCACGGCTCTCCTCGGTCTCAATACCGGCCGAGCAGATCGGGCAGCAGGCGGTGGAGCTCCTGATCGGCAAGCTCGACGGGCTCGCCCCGCCCGCGGGGACTCTCGTCCCCGCGGTGCTGACCGCACGCGCAAGCAGCGGCCCCGCGCCTCAACTGGATCGCTCGACCACCGCCTGATCGCCCGACTTCAGCGTCAGGACACCCTCGATCGGCCCCTTGCTGACGAGGTCGTGCCCGTCGATCTCGATCGCGGCTTCGGCCGCGCCGTGGTTCAGCAGGAAGGTCCACGTGGTCCCGTCCTGCCGGCGGCGAACCATCTCCACCCCGTCCGGCAAGTTCGGCAGTTCCACGCCGGCCCGTCGGCAGATCGTCTCGACGAGCCGCTGGTAGCCGGCATCCTCAAGCTGGGTCGAGACGTACCAGGCCTCGCCGCCGCCGAACGAGTTCCGGGTGATCGCCGGCGAACCGGCCAGCGGACCGCCGGCATACACGTCGACGACCTCCGCGCCCTCGGGTCCGAGCAGCTCACTCCACCACCGCGCTTTTCCGGCGTCGGCCAGTTCGGTCTCGGCGACCGGATAGAACTCCTCGACCCGGATTCCGAGCAGCTCACGGAATGCACCCGGATAGCCGCCGAGAAATACCCGGCAGTTCGGGTCCACAATGCCGCTGAAATAGGTGATCAGCACGTGCCCACCCGCCGCGACGTATTCCCGCAGTACGGCCGCGTGAGCTGGATCGATCAAATACAGCGACGGTACGACGACAAGCCGGTACGGCGTCAGGTCCGCCGACGGATGAACCACGTCGACCCCGACCCCGGCCCGCCAGAACTGCCGGTGCGCGGAGCGAACCGCCTCGAGGTAGTCCAGCTCGGACGACGGCAGGTGCGTCCCCTGCATCGCCCACCAAGCCACGTTGTCCCAGAGCACGGCGACCTCGGCCTCGACCTCGCTGCCGGTGATCTCGTCCAGTCGTCCCAGGAGTCCACCCAGCTCGCAGACCTCCAGGAAACGCCGGGACTCCTGGCCGGCATGCGGCACCATCGCAGCGTGGAACTGCTCGGACCCGCCGGCCGAAGCCCGCCACTGGAAGAACAATGCACCGCGCGACCCGCGGGCAACGTGCGACAGACTCATCCGGGACATCCGGCCCGGCTCCTTGGTAGCCAGGCGCTTTCCGTCACTGATGGCACTCGAAGCCTGTTCCATCAGCAGCCACTCGCCGCGCCGTGCCCAGCCCCGCGCCTGATCGGCCGCGAAGGCCGTCTGCTCCTCGGGTTCCAGACCGGTCCCGGACGGGTAGTTGTCGATGGCAACGAGATCCACCGCATCGGCCCAGCGATGATGATCGACCGGCACCCAGTTGCCGAAGACGAAGTTCGTCGTCACCGGTACGTCGGGTGTCGCCGTCCGGAGGATCGCCTGCTGCTCCTGGAAGGCGGCCAGCAGTTCGTCCGACCAGAACCGCCGATAGTCGACGAACTGCGCCGGATTGACCAGGTACTGCGTCGCCCGTGGCGGCATCACCTCCGCCCAGTCGGAGTACCGCTGACTCCAGAACGACGTCGTCCACGCAACGTTCAGCGCGTCCAGATCGCCGTACCGATAACGAAGCCAGCCGCGGAAGGCGGCCGCGGCCTGATCGCAGTAGCACATCGTGCCGTACTCGTTGTGCACGTGCCACATCGTCAGCGCCGGATGTTCGGCGTACCGATCAGCCAGTGCACTGCAGATCCGGGCCGCCGCCTCACGGTAGGCCGGCGAACAGACGCAGTACGTGTCCCGACTGCCATGGGTCAGCCTCGTTCCAGCCGCCGTGACCGTCAGGGCCTCGGGATGCTTGAGGCTGAACCACGGTGGTGGCGAGGCGGTCGGTGTCGCGAGGTCGACACCGATGCCGTGATCCGCGAGCAGGTCCAGCACCGTGTCCAGCCAGCCGAACTCGTACTGCCCCGGCCGGGGCTCGAGATTCGACCACGAGAAGACGCCGACCGTGGCCAGGTTGACCCCGGCCCACTGCATCAGCTCGGCGTCTTCTTTCCAGGTCTCCGGCGACCACTGCTCGGGGTTGTAGTCGCCGCCGAAGTACATAGCCCTCATCAGCAGAGTTCTCCGTAAGGGATCCCAAGTCCGTTCGTGGACACGAACACCCGGCCGTACACGCGCGGATCACCAGTGATCGCATCGTTCGTCGACGCGTACTGATGCTTGTCGTCGTTCACCCGGATCCACGTCGTACCGACATCGTCGGACCGGTAGATCCCCCACTGGCCGGCCACCTTCGCCGACGCGTACGCCGCCATGTGCGAGGAGCCCGGTCGCGCCTTGCCGAACCCGATCGTCACCGCCTCGTCCACGCTGGTCAGCCGGTCGAAGGTCAGTCCGCCGTCGGTCGAGCGATACAGTCCGCCGCTCCCACCCGCGAGCCAGCAATGTCCGGCCCGATCCAGCACTGTCTCCAGCTTGGCCTGGGACACCACCAGCCCCGTTGCCGTCGGCACGAAAGTTCGGCCACCGTCAACGCTCCGGTACGCCGTCCCGGTGCCGGCCGCGACTGCGATGAACAGCAACGGGTCAACACGGTCGCCGACCACGGTGACGTCGTTCGGCAGCCCCTCGACCGGCGACCAGGTCGCGCCCCGATCCCGCGAGAAGTGCGGAACGAGGTTGCCCGAAACCCACACCAGTGTGCGTGCATCGGTGCTGACGGCAACCTTCCCGGTCTGCGTCAGCCCGGCGGGCTCACCAGGGAACGGCGCCCACGTCTTCCCCGCGTCGACCGAGATCGCGCCACGCTCCCCCGCCCCGGCATTCGCCAGCCGGACGACGAAGCCCGGCGTACCAGCGGCGTAGTCGAGACTCGGGGACGTACCGCTGACCGGGTTCGCCGCCTGACCGTCCGCCGGTACGACGTCCAGCCGGTCGTGCCGGTAGACGCCGATGTCGCCGAGCGCACTGATCAACGGCGGACCCCACGGCGGGCTGATCAGATCCAGCACCGCAGTCTCCTCGAGCCCTTGGGCCCGCACCGACCAATGCGTACTGCGGCCACGCTCGGCGTTCGTCACGTCATCGGTGCCGAACACGGTCGCGCCGGTCACGTACATGACCTTGTTCGAGTCGAACGGATCGATCGAGATATCGCCGATCATCCAGCCGAGCTTCGCCTTCTCCCCATGGAACGTCAGGTACGGCGATCCCGAGACGTCCAGCTCGATGCGCTCGGCAATCGAGTGCCACGTCGCGCCGCCGTCGACCGACCGGAACACGTCGTCGACCGGACCCCACCGGCTCATGGTCGACACCATCACGGTTCCCGGCTTCCGGGGATCGATCGCGAGACCGGCGTACCCGAATCCAGCCTCGCCACCGGTGTTCGGCCGCAACGGCGTGATGTCGCTCCACACCCCGGTCTTGGTGTCGAGCTTGTGCACGGCGCCGTCGTACATCTCGTACGGCCCGGGGCGGTCGCCGTAGGTGACGTAGAGGCAACCGTCGGGACCGAGTTCGCCGTGATGTGGCATCAGGCCGGTCGGCTGAGCGGCGACCGGCTGCCAGGTCAGGCCGGCGTCATCGCTGCGGAACAGCGGCGATGCGAGGTCGGTGACTCCGGCATAGATCGTCGGCGTCGGCCGACCGCGCCGCGCGCCACGTGGGTCAAAGAAGACGAAGCCGATCCCGATCCCCGCCGTACCGGTGCTCGGGAAGCTGTCGACCCGGGCCCAGGTGACGCCGCGATCGGTACTGCGCCACAGGCCCTGGTGGCGGGTGCCGAAGTAGAGCACCCGGCCGTCCTGCGGGTCGACCGCGAGCCGCTCGCCCATCGAGCGGCCCGGCTCGTTGCCGCCGAGTTTGAAGGGCAGATCCGTACGTTCGAACGTTCGGCCCTGATCGCTCGACCGCAGGATCGCCCCGTTGATGGGAGACCAGTCGTTGGTGTAGGTCCCGACCGCGAGATACAGACGCCGCGGATCCGCCGGATCGAGCGCGAGACTCTCGACACCGGTCAGGCTCCAGTCCTCGAACCCGACCCACTCCAGCAACTGGACCCAGCGCTGGGTGCGCTGATCCAGTCGAGCGGCACCGCCGATATCGGTGCGCAGGTAGACCAGTCCACGCTGCTTGGGGTGATGGATGATGCCGGTGACGAAGCCACCGCCGACAATCTCGACGTTGCGCCAGCGATAACGCTCCGGCCGACCAGCCGCCGCAGCGGCGGCGGGCTGCGCGGACGTGGTGGCGACAGCGGCGGCTCCGGCGCTCAGCGCCAGGAAGTTCCTTCGCTTCAGATCCATAGTTCTGATCACCCCTTGACCGCGCCGATGATGACGCCCTTGGTGAAGTGCTTCTGGATGAACGGGTAGGCCAGGAGCACCGGCAGGACCGCGATCACGACGATCGCCATCTTGATCGCCAGCGTCGGCGCGGGAGCCAGGTTCATCCCCGGCGAGGCCGCGATCCCACCGGCACCGGACGGCAACTGCTGGGCCTGCACGATGTAGGTGCGCAGCACGAGCTGCAGCGGCCACTTGTTGTTGTCGTTGAGGTAGAGCAAGGCGTTGAAGAACGCGTTCCAGTAGCTGACCGCGTAGAACAGGCCGACGACGGCCACCACTGCCTTGGACAGCGGCATCACGATCCGGGTCAGGATGCCGAACTCACCGGCACCGTCCACCCGCGCACTGTCGATCAGTTCACCCGGGATACCCATGAAGAACGAGCGCATCACGATCAGGTTGAACGCCGAGATCGCGGTCGGAAGGATCAGCGAGGCGTAGCTGTCGATCAGCCCGAACGAGCTCACCAGCAGGTAGCTGGGGATGATGCCGGGCCCGAACAGGAACGTCAGCAGCACCACGAACAGCAGCGGGCGATGCAGTAGCGAGCCGGGCCGCGACAGTCCGTACGCCGCCAGGACGGTGATCACCAGACTGAACAGCGTCCCGACCACCGTGACGCCCATGCTGACCACCAAGGCTTTGGTGACCACTCCCCCGGACAGCAGCTGGACGTACGCCGACAGCGTCAGCTCCCGCGGGACGACCACCAGACCGCCGGCCCGGGTGACCGCTTCGGTGCTCGACAGGCTGGTCACCACCACGACGTACAGGGGGAACGTCACCGCGAGCACGACCAGCCCGAGAACGACTCCCTTGCCGAGCCGGCCGGGGACCGAGGGCGGTTCCTCCCACGACGGGCGCTTGTTCTCCGCGGCGGCCCGGCGCCGGGCCAACCGGCCAGGGATCGTCAGATTCTGCGTCGTCATGACTTCGAATACACCCCCTGCTCACCCATCATGTGAGCGAATCGATTGGCGACCAGGATCAGCACGAGTCCGACGACTCCCTTGAACAGGCCGGCGGCCGCGCCGTACCCGAAGTCGCCGACCAGCAGGCCCTGGTAGTACACGAAGGTGTCGAGCACCTCTGATACCTCGGCGCCGACGGCCGCGCGCTGCAGGATGAACTGCTCGAAGCCGACGGTCAGCGCGTCGCCCAGCCGGAGGATCAGCAGCAGCACGATCACCGGGCGCAGGCCGGGCAACGTGATGTGCCACAGCCGCCGCCAGCGGTTGGCGCCATCAGCCGCCGCCGCCTCATACAGCGCCGGGTTGATGGTGCTGAGCGCCGCGAGGAAGACGATCATCCCCCAGCCCGCGTCCTTCCAGACTGCCTGTGAAGTGACCAGCAGCAGGAAGGTGTCGGGGTTCGTCATCATGTCGAAGGCGCCGTGCCCCTGCGTGCGCAGCGCCTGGGCGAGCAGGCCCGAGCCGCCCAGCATCTGCTGGAACAGCGAGACGACCAGCACCCAGGAGAAGAAGTGCGGCAGGTACGCGACACCCTGGATCATCGTCCGGACCCGCACCGACAGCACGCTGTTCAGCAGCAGCGCCAGGAAGATCGGGATCGGGAAGAAGAACACCAACTGGAAGCCGGTGATCGTCAGCGTGTTCATCAGCGCCGACCAGAATTCCGGCTCGGCGAACAACCGCGCGAAGTTGCCGAACCCGATCCACTCGCTGCCCCGGATCCCGGCGTACGGCGAGTAGTCCTGGAACGCGATCACGTTGCCCAGCGTCGGGAAGTAGTGGAACACCCCGAGCAGCACGACCACCGGCGAGACCATCAGCAGCAGCGGCCAGTCCTTGCGGAACCGCTGTCGCCAGTTGGCGCCGCCGCCTCTGCTGCTGCGGCCGGTGCGGCGGCGGGCCTCAGCGACCGTTGTCACTGAGCACCTTCGCATAGAAGTCGCGACCGGCGTCGCCACCCTTGGTCTGCCACTCCTTGACCGCGACCTTCAGGTCACTCATCGGCCGGCGGCCGCGGTAGATGTCCTGGACCTTGTCGTCGAACGGCGTGGCCAGCGCGGCGAACTTGGCCGGCTGCTCGACCCGGATGCCCTCGAACAGGTTCTTCTCGCGGACCTTGGCGATCGCGTTCTGCAAGGCGCTCATCGACTCCACATAGCCGGGGTACTCGCTCGTCGTGATCGCCAGCGGGCGGCCACCGAGGAAGAGGTAGGTGGGCGCGATCTCCTTCTGGCCCAGCGGGGTCAGCTTCGGCGCACCGGACGGCTGGCGGGTGTAGTGCTTGCCCTCGAGACCGTAGTTGTAGAGCTGGTTCTCCTCGGTGCCGAACGGCGCCGCGGTGTAGTTGAGCACCCCCAGCAGCTCCGCGATCCGGTCGGCGGGCAGGCCCTTCTTGACGAAGGTGAAGATGCCGGCCGGGTCACCCGACCAGACGATCGGCGTCCCGCCGTCGTGGGCGAACGGCAGCACCGCCTGCATCTGGAACGACGGGTTGATGGTCTGCTGGCGCTGCAGTGTCTCGCCCCAGGTGCCGGTACCGTCCTGGCGGATGACGATCTGCCCACCCTCGAACAGCGGCTTCTGGTCGCCGCCGGAGTTCGCCACCACCTCCGGGTGCACCCAGCCGTTCTGGAACGTCTTGCGGACGAAGGCCACGGCCTCTTCGAACTCCGGCGTCTCGATCTTGTTGACCAGCTTGCCGGTGGAGTCCTTGCGCCACCCCGCCGGTACGCCGTACGCCCGCTGCACCTCGTCGGCGATCGAACCGAACGCCCACTGCTTGCGCTTGGCATCGGTCAGTTGCTTGCCGAGCGCCTCGAGATCCGCGATCGTCTTCGGCGGCTGCGCGCCGACCTTGTCCATCAGGTCCTTGCGGTAGTACAGCAGCCACGGAATGCCGTCGGACGGGAACGGGACCGCCTTCAGCTGCGAGTTCCACACCGCGTACGCCCACGCCGAGGTCGGCAGGTTCGCGAGCATCGGGTACGGCGACACCTTGTCACCGGCCAGATGCGGGGTCAGATCCTCGAACAGCTTGTCCACAGCCTGGCCGAACCGGGTCAGACCGCTGATGTTCCAGCCCGGGATGCAGAGCAGTTCCGGAATGTTGCCGGACGCAAGCAGCGGTCCGAGCTTGTCGCCGTAGTCGATCCCGTTGACGATGTTGAACCGAACTCCGGCGCCGATCCGCTCGTTGTTGGCGGCGTAGTAGGAGTTGCTGCCCAGTCCGGGCGGGGCCGGGGCCCACAGCGGGGTCATCGCCGTGACCTCCTTGCCGCTCTTCACGGGGGGCTCGGCGACCGCGCGGGTGAGCTGGGTCGGGTACTTCGTGAACCCGGGGGCGGCGCCGTTCTCACCAGGCAGATCGGGCTTCACCCCTTCGTAGGCGGTGTACTTCGGCAGCAGCCCGGTCATCTTGGTGGTGGCCTCGGCGCGGCCGGCGGTGGTCGAACCACCGCCACCACCGTCCGAGCAGGCGGTCAGCGACGCGCCGCCGGCGACGGCCGCCGTACCGGCTCCGACGAGGGCGAGAAAACTCCGGCGGTTCGGTCCGCTGCTTCCAGTTCCGGTCACGGTGAGTCCTTCCACTGGGAACGACGGACGTTCCGAGCTAGAGTTAGTTTGGCTTGACGCCAAACAAAGTAGAGGATGCGCCGGGCCGCGACAAGATGCCAGACTGAAGACCTCCGATAACGAATCACGACATCACCGACTCCGAACGGACACACGTTGAGCACACTCACCGCCGGCTACAGCGATGTCCGGGCCACCAATCTGTCCGCAGTGCTGGGATTCCTGCGGGCCAACGCCCCTTGCTCGCGGGCCGCCATCGCCGGCGGCACCGGCCTGAACAAGGCGACCATCACGAACATCGTCGGTGACCTGATCGACCGCCGGCTGATCCGCGAGACCGAGCAGACGCAGAACAAGGTCGGCCGCCCGGCCACCCTGCTCGAGCTGGACGGATCGGCGTACGCGGCGATCGGGATGGAGATCAGCGCGCGCGGCCTGACAGCGATCGCGTACGACGCTGCCGGTGGGCAGATCCTGCGTTGGCACCGCTCGGGCCCCGGTCGCGGCGCCGGCCCCGACAAGACGCTGACCGCGACGAGTGCGCTGGCCCGGCGGGCGATGGCCGCTGTCGAAGCCACTGGCCGGGAGATCCTTGGGCTGACGGTCGGAGTTCCTGGGCTCGTCGATCGCGACGGCACCGTCGTACTGGCTGCTGGTCTCGGCTGGCGGGACTTCCCGCTGAAGCCCCGGCTGCTCGACGCGCTGAGCCACCCCACGTTCCCGGTCTCGGTGGACAACGACGCCAACCTGAGCGCGCTCGCCGAGTATCGTTACGGCCCGTTCGCAGGCACGCGCAACCTGATCCAGATCTCCGGCGACACCGGCCTCGGAGCTGGAGTCATCGCCGACGGACGTCCACTGCAAGGCAACCTCGGGTACGTCGGTGAGGTCGGCCATCTGCGGATTGCGCCGGACGGGCCGCTCTGTGGCTGCGGTCGCCGCGGCTGCCTGGAGGCCCTGGCCGGGATTCCTGCTCTGGTGCGCCGGTTGCGCGATGATTCCGAGCTCGACGATCTCCAGCTGGCGGTCGAGCAGGTTGTCGCCCAGGCCAGTGCCGGTGACAGCAAGACGGTGAAGGCGCTGCTCGAGACCGGCAGTTGGCTCGGCATGGGCGTGGCGATGCTGACCAATGTCCTCAATCCGGGGCTGATCGTGCTCGGTGGGTACTACGCAACCCTTGGCGAGTGGCTGCTGCCCGGGGTCGAGAAGGAGCTGCAGGAGCAGGCGCTGGCACCACAGGCCGGCGGCTGCAGCGTGGCCCTCTCGACCCTCGGACACGACATCACCGCCATCGGCGCGGTGGCCCGTTCCCTGGACCAGCTCGACGCCGGGCGCATTCCCGGCTGACCCACCCCGGCTCAACTGCCGAAAACTTTCGCCTCGACCGCTGCCCGGATCTTGACCGGGTCGCCGTGGAGTGCGACCCTTCCAGAACTGTCGAAGCGCTTCGACGGTGTGCTGTAGTTACTCTCAGCCGCCGTCGGCAGCCACCGAACGCCCGGAGACGACAACCGATGACCCAGTCAGACGACCTGTTCCGCGATCCGCAGCGCCCCGTGGCCGAGCGAGTGGCGGACCTGATGGATCGGCTCGCCCCGGCCGAGAAGCTCGGACTCCTGCATCAGCACCAGGCCCCAGTGCCCCGGCTGGGCGTGGGTCCGTTCCGGACCGGCACGGAAGCGCTGCACGGGGTCGCCTGGCTCGGCCCCGCCACCGTCTTCCCGCAGGCCGTCGGCCTGGCGACCAGCTGGAACACCGATCTGCTGCACGCCGTCGGCGCAGCGGTCGGCTCCGAGGTGCGCGCCTTCCACGACAAGGATCCGGCCGCGGTCGGGCTGAACGTCTGGGCGCCGGTCGTGAACCCGCTGCGGGATCCCCGGTGGGGCCGCAACGAGGAGGGTTACAGCGAGGATCCCTGGCTGACCGGTGAGCTCGCGATCGCGTTCGGCTCCGGACTGGCCGGTGACGGCTCCGGTCCGCTGCAGACGGCACCGACCCTCAAGCATTTCCTTGCCTACAACAACGAAACCGACCGCTGTACGACGTCCAGCAGTATGCCTGCCCGGGTGCTGCGGGAGTACGAACTGCCGGCCTTCGAAGCACCGTTGCGGGCCGGGGCAGCGGTCGCCGTGATGCCGTCGTACAACCTCATCAACGGGCGGCCGGCGCACCTCACGCCGCTGATCAACGACGTACTGCGGGGCTGGTCCGATCAGGAAGTGCTGGTCGTCAGCGACGCTGGGGCCCCGGCGAACCTCTTCGGTATGCAGGACTACTGCGCTGATGGAGCGATCGCCTACGCGGCGGCGTTGCGCGCGGGCGTGGACAGCTTCACCCAGGACGACAACGACCCGAGCAAAGTCATCGGCCTGCTCGAAGAGGCCCTCGCACGAGGGCTGATCACGCAGCAGGACATCGATCGTGCCGCTGCCCGCGCGCTGACCTTGCGCTTCCGGCTCGGCGAATTCGATCCGGTGGGCGAGACCGAGTCGGCACCGGACATCGTCGGTTGCCAAGCGCATCGAGACCTGGCCCGCGACGCGGCCCGGCAGTCGTTCGTGCTGCTCAAGAACGAGGAACTGCTACCACTGTCCACCGAAATCCGGCGAGTGGCGGTGCTCGGTCCACTCGCGGACACCCTGCAGGAGGACTGGTACTCCGGCACGCTGCCGTACCAGGTGACTGCGGTGAAGGCGCTGACCGAGCGCCTCGGTCCCGACGCCGTCGAGTACTGCGAAGGTGCGGATCGGGTGCAGTTCGGCGCTGACGGGACGGCGTTGGAAGCCGCCGAGGACGGCGTGGTCGGGCTGACCAGGTCCAGCGCCGGATTCGATCTCTTCGACTGGGGTGGCGGTGTCTGCACCCTGCGTTCGGTGCGTACCGGCCGCTATCTGACCGTTACGGACGACGGCACGCTGCGGGCCGACCACCCCGGCCCCAACAGCTGGGTGGTCAACGAAACCTTCGAACTTGTCCCGGTCGAGGACGGCAAGTGCATGCTCCGGCATCACACCACCAGCCGCTACGTCACCAAGCAGGATGACGGGCGGATCGAGGTCAGTACGGATGAGCCGACCGTGTTCGAGTTCACCAGGGTCGTCGATGGCGCCGTACTGGCTGCCGCGGCCGCGGCACGCGCCGACGTCGCGGTGGTTGTCGTCGGCAACCATCCGCTGGTGAACGGCCGCGAGACCGAGGACCGCATCAGCCTCGAGCTGCCGGCCGGCCAGAAGCGACTCGTCCGCGCCGTACAGGCCGGTAACGCACGGACCGTCCTGGTGATGGCGAGCAGCTACCCGTTCTCGACCGGCTGGGCTGAGCGTGAGCTGCCTGCGATCGTCTGGTCGGCCCACGGCGGCCAGGAGTACGGCCACGCCCTCGCCGATGTCCTCTTCGGGGTTGCCGATGCAGCTGGCCGGCTGCCGCAGACCTGGTACCGGTCCGAGGCCGATCTGCCTGATCTCCTCGACTACGACATCATCACGAGCGACGCGACGTACCAGTACTTCCGTGGCAGCCCGCTCTACCCCTTCGGCCACGGCCTCAGCTACACGACCTTCGCGTACGGCGAGCTGGAGATCGGTGCGCCGACGATCGCCAAGGACGGCGAGGTCCAGGTGAGCTGCACGGTCACCAACACCGGTCTCCGGCCGGGCCACGAGGTCGTGCAGCTCTATACCCATCAGCAGAACTCGCGGGTGAAGCAGCCGCTGCGCCGCCTCCGCGCCGTCCAGCATCTCGATCTCGCGCCCGGTGAATCGGCGCGGGTCGAGCTGACCGTCCGGGCGGCCGACCTGGCGATCTGGGACGTGACTCGGGACCGGTACTGGATCGAGCCGGCCAGGCACAGCATCCTGATCGGCCGGTCGTGTACCGACATCCGGCTCAGCGCGCCGGTCGACGTACTGGGTGATCCGATTCCTGACCGCGACCTGGCCGCCGCTCCCCTGCGCGCCGACGCGTTCGACGAGTACTGCGGTGTCGCGCTGACTGACGCCGAGCCCGAGCGGGGCGACGCCGTACGGTCGGAGCACCCAGGTGCTTGGCTGGCGTTCGCGGACACCTCGTTCGGCGCCGGAGTGTCGGAGTGCCTGCTCACGGTGGCCAGCGAACTCTCCAAGCCGGCCACGATCGAGCTACGGCTCGACGACCCGTACCACGGCGCGGTGCTGGCCACCGTCGAGATTCAGCCGACCGGTCATCGCCACAGCTGGACTCAGCTCAGCACCGCAATCACCACCGGCTCCGGCGTTCACACGCTGTACGTCGTGTTCGCCGAAGCCGATGTATTCCTGCGGGAGCTGTCCTTCAGCTGACGGTGACCGTGAAGTGGTCGCAGTTGCCTTCGACAACTGCGGCCACCGGCTGACCGTCCGTCAGGGTCAGCTCGATGACAGCGGCCGTCTCGCCGCCGGGCCGGGGCAACCGGATCCGGCGGGCGTCACCTTCAGTGGGCCGGAACCAGCGCAGCTCGACTCCGTCGGCCCAGTCGTACTCCGGGCGGTCGTCGACCGCACCCACTGGCAGGACCGCACCTTCACGGACGTAGACCGGCAAGGTGTCGAAGCCGTGCTGCTGGGTGAACCACCGACCGCCACTGAGCTGCTTACCGTCCAGCAAGCTGGTCCAGCGGCCCTCGGGCAGATAGAACGTCACTGCGCCATCAGCACTCAGCACCGGTGCGACCAGGATGTCCGGCCCGAGCATGTACTGGCGATCCAGGTGGCTGACCGCGGGATCGTCCGGGAACTCCAGTGCCATCGGCCGCATCATCGGCGTACCGGTGAGGTGGGCTTGTTCGGCGACGTCGGCGAGGTACGGCATCAGTGAGAGCTTGAGCTTGGTGAAGCTGCGCAGGACGGCCACTGCTTCGTCGTCGAAGGCCCACGGCACGCGGTAGGAGCCCGAGCCGTGCAACCGCGAATGTGAGGACAGCAGACCGAAGGGCACCCAGCGTTTGAAGACCGCGGCGTCCGGTGTGCCCTCGAAGCCACCGATATCGTGACTCCAGTAGCCGAAGCCGGACGACGCCAGCGACAAGCCACCGCGCAGCGATTCGGCCATCGCCTCGAACGTCGACTCGCAGTCGCCACCCCAGTGGACGGGGAACTGCTGACCACCGGCGGTCGCTGATCGGGCGAACAGGACGGCGTCCCCGTCACCGCGGTTCTCGCGGAGCAGATCGAACACGGCCTCGTTGTAGAGGTGCGGGTAGTAGTTGTGCATGCGCTCCGGGTCGGAACCGTCGTACCAGCTGACGTCGGTCGGGATCCGCTCACCGAAGTCGGTCTTGAAACAGTCGACGCCCAGATCGATCAGGCTCTGCAGCTTGGACCGGTACCAGGCCGTGGCCGCGGGGTTGGTGAAGTCGACGATCGCCATCCCGGCCTGCCACTTGTCCCACTGCCAGACCGAGCCGTCGGCACGCTTGAGGAGGTAGCCGTGCTTGCGCCCTTCCTCGAACAGCACCGACCGCTGCGCGATGTACGGGTTGATCCAGAGGCTCACCCGCAGGCCGCGTTCCTTCAGCCGCCGGACCATACCGGCCGGGTCCGGGAACGCGATCGGATCCCAGACGAAGTCACACCAGTGGAACTGCCGCATCCAGAAGCAGTCGAAATGGAAGACGCTCAACGGGAGATCGCGTTCGGCCATCCCGTCGACGAACGACGCCACCGTCGGCTCGTTGTAGTCCGTCGTGAACGACGTCGACAGCCACAGCCCCATCGACCACGCCGGCACCCGCGCCGGGCGCCCGCTCACGCCGGTGTAGCGGCGCAGGACGTCCTTCGGAGTCGGGCCGGCGAAGACGAGGTACCGCAGTTCCTGTCCCTCGACACTGAACTGGTTGCGCGAGACAACCTCGGACCCGACCTCGAACGACACATGCGCCGGCGTGTCGACCAGTACGCCGTACCCTCGGCTGCTCGAGAAGAACGGGACGTTCTTGTACGCCTGCTCGCTCGACGTACCGCCGTCCGCGTTCCAGATGTCGACGACCTGGCCGTTCTTCACCAACGGACCGAACCGCTCACCGAGCCCGTAGATGCTCTCGCCGACTCCCAGCGAGAGCTGCTCATGCAGGTACTGCCGGCCCTCCGAGTCGGTGATCAGCCCGACGCTCCGGGCACCCGACCCGGTCAGCTCACCGCGTCCGTCCTCGAAGCGCAGGTCCCACGGCCCGTCGAGCCGCAGTACGGCGGTCAGGTCGCCGCTGGTCAACCGCGCAGTCGTGTCGTCCACCTCGACCTTGACCGGGTGCAGATCGTCGGTCTCCAGCTCGAACGCCGGCCGGGCCGGGACTCCCCCGGCATGGTGCACGATCCGGACCCCGATGACGCCTTCGGCCGGCGCATCGAGGGTGATCGTGAACAAGGGCTGGTTCAGGGTGTCACCGCGACGGTCGATGCGGCGGGCGGGCGCGAACGCGGTCACGGACCGCTCCCCGGCCTCCACACTCTCCACACCGGCGGGCGACAACCGGGTCACCCCGGGCCGCAACTGCCAGTAACCATCGGTGAACTTCATCTGCGGCCTTCCGGTCGGCGGTGTCGCTCGGTGCTGTGTCGCTTCGACCTAGTGTCGAAGCGCTTCGACGAATGTAGGTGCGGGCTCATCAGAGGGTCAAGAGCGAGCCCAGCCGCAGGATTGTTTATCGATATACTCGATCGGTCTGCTCCACCGACCCAGAGGACTTACTTGTGACCACCACGCGTGCGGTTGTCGATCTGGATCTGCCCGGACCGCGGATCAGCCGGCACCTCTACGGGCACTTCGCCGAGCATCTCGGCCGCTGTATCTACGGCGGGTTCTGGGTCGGCGAGGACTCCCCGATCCCGAACATCCGCGGTATCCGCACCGACGTGGTCGAGGCGCTGCGCGCGCTGCAGATCCCGAACCTGCGCTGGCCGGGCGGCTGCTTCGCCGACGAGTACCACTGGCGCGACGGCGTCGGTCCGCGCGACGAGCGGCCGACGATGGTGAACACCCACTGGGGCAACGTCGTCGAGGACAACAGCTTCGGCACCCACGAGTTCCTCGACCTGTGCGAGCTGCTCGGCGCCGACCCGTACATCAGCGGCAACGTCGGATCCGGCTCGGTCCGCGAAATGCGCGAGTGGGTCGACTACCTGACCGGCGTCGGCGCGTCACCGATGGTCGACCTGCGGCGCGCCAACGGCCGCGAAGAGCCGTGGCGGGTCCCCTTCTGGGGCATCGGCAACGAGTCGTGGGGTTGCGGCGGCAACATGCGGGCGGAGGCGTACGCCGACCTGGCGCGGCAGTACGCGACCTACTGCCGCGACCACGGCGACAACAAGCTGTACCGGGTCGCCACCGGCGCGAACTCCGACGACTACGCGTGGACCGAGACGCTGATGCGCACCATCGGCGGCTGCGGCAAGGGCCCGCTGCAGGGGCTCTCCCTGCACTACTACACGATCGCCGGCGACTGGGACGACAAGGGCCACGCCACCGACTTCAGCCTCGACGAGTACTACGCGACCCTGGCGAAGGCCGGCAAGATCGACGAACTGCTGCGCCGGCACTCGACCATCATGGACATGTTCGACCCCTGCGGCAAGGTCGGCCTCGTGCTCGACGAGTGGGGCACCTGGTGGAATGTTGCCGAGGGCACCAATCCCGGCTTCCTCTACCAGCAGAACACGATCCGCGACGCGCTCGTCGCCAGCCTGCACTTCGACACCTTCCACCGGCACGCGGCCCGGCTGACGATGGCGAACATCGCGCAGACGGTCAACGTCCTGCAGGCGATGATCCTCACCGACCCGGACACCAACGCCCTGGTCCGCACCCCGACGTACCACGTCTTCGAGATGAACACCGGCCACCACGACGCCGACAGTCTCGCCGTACACCTCCTCGACGCACCCACCCGCGACGACATCTCGCTGATCTCGGCCTCGGCCTCCACCAAGGACAACACCGCCCTGATCTCCCTCTCGAACCTGGACGCCGAGGAGTCCCGGCCAGTCATCCTCGACCTCCGCGGCCGCGAGATATCCCGGCACACCGCCCGCATCC
>NZ_SMKA01000101.1 GCF_004348455.1 Kribbella albertanoniae | reverse complement strand
CCACGGGAGGGGGACGCGGCAGCCGTCGCGGCCTCGGTCGGTGCCGTGGGAGCGGGCGAAGATGGGGTCTTGGAGCAGCTCGTTGGGGAGGTCTTCCACCTCGGGAAGGCCTAGTTCTTCGCCTTGGTAGACGTAGACGGCGCCGGGGAGGGCCATCGCCAGCAGGGCTGCGGCTCGGGCTCGGCGTTCGCCTAGGGCAAGGTCGGTGTGCATCCCGTGTTTGCGGTCCTGGTGGGAGAACGACGTGTCGGGGCGGCCGTATTTGGTGACCGGGCGGGTGACGTCGTGGTTGGACAGGACCCAGGTGGGTGGGGCGCCGATCGGGATGTGGGTCTGGAGGGTCAGGTCGATCGAGGCGCGAAGCTCGGCGGCTTCCCAGGGGCGGGAGAGGAAGTCGAAGTTGAAGGCGGTGTGCATCTCGTCGGGGCGCAGGTAGAGCGCGAAGCGTTCCTGGTCCGGCATCCACATCTCGCCGACCAGGAACCGGCCGTCGTACGAATCGGTGATGTGCCGCCATTCGCGGTACACGTCGTGCACCTCGTCGTGGTCGGTGTAGGACTCCTCGACACTGTCCAGATCCTTGAACAGTACGGCGGCGCTGTCGATCCGGATGCCGTCGACGCCGCGGTCCAGCCAGAAGCGAAGGATGTCGTGGAACTCCTCGACCACCTCGGGGTTGCGCCAGTTGAAGTCGGGCTGCTCGGGGGCGAACAGATGCAGGTACCACTCCCCGTCCGGTACCTGCGTCCACGCCGGCCCCGCGAAGATCGACTGCCAGTCGTTCGGCGGTTGGTCTCCCCGGCCGGCGCGAAAGATGAACCGCGAGCGCTCCGGCGAACCAGGCCCGGCCTGCAGGGCCTGGACGAACCAGTCCTGCTGGTCGGAGCCGTGGTTCGGGACGATGTCGATGATGGTGCGGATGTTCAGTGCGTGCGCCTCGGCGATGTACGCCTCGGCCTCGGCCAGCGTGCCGAACGCCGGGTCGATCGCGCGGTAGTCGGCGACGTCGTACCCGCCGTCGGCCATCGGGGACGGGTACCAGGGGTTGAGCCAGATCGCGTCGACGCCGAGCTCGGCCAGGTACGGCAACCTGGTACGCAGACCGGCGAGGTCGCCGATCCCGTCACCGTTGCCGTCGGCAAAGCTGCGCAGGTAGACCTGGTAGATCGCCGCGCCACGCCACCATTCGTCGGCCATCGAAGCTCCTTAACCTTTGAGGGAACCGGCGGTGAGGCCGGCCATGATGCTGCGCTGGAACACGAAGAAAACAAGGATCGTGGGCAGACTGGCGATCACCAGCGACGCGATCAGCACGTTCTGCGGCATCTGCGCGGACAGCGACGCGATGCCGACACTGATCGACATCTTGTCGGTCTCCGGCAGCACCAGCAGCGGCCAGACGAAGTCCTTCCACACTGTCACCACGGACAGGATCGAGACCACGCCGAGGATCGGCCGCGACACCGGCAGCACGATCGACCAGAGGATCCGCATCGGTGACGCGCCGTCGATCTCGGCCGCCTCCAGCAGTTCCTTCGGGATCGAGTCGAAGAACCGTTTCAGCAGGAACACGAAGAACCCGTTCGCTGCCGCCGGCAACCAGATCGCCCACGGGGTGTTGAGCAGATCGAGGTGCAGGATCGGCAGATCCTTGGCCACCAGGTACGTCGGCAGCAGCAGCACCATCGGCGGGATCATCAACGTGGCCAGCATCAGCCCGAGGACGACCTTCCCGAACATCGGCCGGAGCTTCGACAACGCGTACGCCGCGGAGACGTCGACTGCCAGGGTGAACAGCCACGCGCCGCCGGCGTACAGGACGGTGTTCTTCAGGAAGACGCCTAGCTGCAGCTGGTTCCAGGCCTCGGCATAGACGCCGAAATCGAAGCTCTGCGGGAAGAAGCTCGGTGGGATCTGCGCGAGCTCGTCGGGTGACTTCAGGGCGCCGGTGATCATCCAGTACAGCGGGAAGACGAAGGCACCGGTGAAGCCGACCACGGTGATCGTGAGGATCGTCCAGTAGATGATCCGCCCGCGCTGGGACTGCAGGGCCAGCGGGGACACCAGGGTTCTCGTCATCGCTCCGCCTCCCGGGAGACTCGGAGATAGATCGCGGAGAACGTCATCAGGACGACCATCAGCATCAGGCCGAGGGCGCTACCGCCACCGAAGTCACCGAAGTTGAAGGCGTACTGGTACATCAGATAGGCGACCGTGACGGTCGCGTTCTCGGGACCGCCTCCTGTGAGCAGGTACGGCTCGATGAAGACCTGCATGGTGGCAACCACCTGCAGGAGCAGCATCACCAGCAGGATCAGCTTGGTCTGCGGGATCGTCACGTGCCAGATCCGCCGGAACATCCCGGCACCATCGAGTTCGGCGGACTCGTAGAGATCACCGGGGATGCTCTGCAGGGCGGCCAGGTAGATGAGGGTGCCGGTCCCGAGGTTCATCCAGGTCGACACGAGCACGAGGCTGACGAGCGCCGTACTGGTCGAGTCCAGCCAGCTCAATGCTGGTAGGCCGAAGGCGCCCAGCACCTGGTTGAACAGGCCGGCGCCCGGATCGTAGAACCACTTGAACAGCAGTACGGCGACCGCCGGCGGCAGCATCACCGGCAGGTAGACGACGAACCGCAGATACGCCTTCGCATGCTTCAACTCGTTCAGTACGACGGCCAGCACGAACGGCACCGCATACCCGACCACCAGCGCCAGCCCGCTGAAGACCGCCGTGTTCAGCCAGGCCTGCCGGAACGCCGGATCCTCGATCACGTTCCGGAAGTTGTCGAACCCGACCCACTTGCCGGGGTCGACGAAGTTGTTCTCCTGGAAGCTGAGAACCACCTCCCGGACCATCGGATACCAGGAGAACAAGGCGAAACAGATCAGCGCGGCACAGAGAAACCCGTACGCCGTGAGGTTCCGCCCCACCGCGCGTTTCAGCGCACCGTGATCGTCCGGGCGCGGGCCCGCCGCCCTCGGTTGAGGACGGCGGACTCGCTCTTGGGTGACAGTCATTACGTGTTCTTCGCCAGGATCTTGTTGGCCTTGGACTCGGCGTCGCTGAGCAGCTTGTCGATATCGGCGTCCTGACGGGTCAGTACGGCGGACATCGCGACGTCGAGAACGGCGTACAGCTCCTGCGCCTTCGGCGGCTCGAGCTTGTTGGTGATCGTGGACTGCGCGGTCACGTACGGCGTGAAGTGGTCGACCGGGACCGTGGCGAACTGCTTGCGCAGGGCAACGATCTCCTTCCCGGGGGCCGAGTCGCCGTACAGGTCCGGGATCGGCAGGCCGACCGGGCGGCCCTGCTCCTTGGCCCGGGCGTAGTTGAACTGACCCTGACCCGGCGTGAGCTGCTGGAACTCCAGCCAGAGCAGACCGGCCTTGATCTTCTCCGGTGACGCCTTCGGGTTGAACATGTAGCCGTCACCACCACTCAGCGACGACTTGCCCTCGGACTCCGGTACGGCGGTCACCCCGTAGTCCTCGAACTTGCCCTGGAAGTCGTTGTTCACCGACTGCACCACGTCGGGCGCGCCGATCATCATGCCGAGCTTCCCGGAACCCATCATGCGCATCAGGTCCTCCCACTGCAGCAACTGCTTGCTGCCCATGGAGTTGTCGTTCCAGCGCATCGTCTTCAGGTTCTCCAGCACCGCCTTGCCCTCGGGGCTGTTGAACGCGGCCGTCTTGCCGTCGTCGCCGACCATCGAGCCGCCGCGGGCGTACAGCGACGCGGCAAAGTGCCAGCCGCCGGTGTTGCCTGCGGAGTACTCACCGAAGCCGACGTACCCGGCGCCGAGACCGGCGATCTTCTTGGCCGCCGCCTGCACCTCGGCCCACGTCTTCGGCGGGCTGTCCGGGTCGAGCCCGGCCTGGGTGAACAGCTTGCGGTTGTAGACCAGGCCCATGTTGTAGTTGTTGCGGGGCAGGCCGTACGTCTTGTCGCCGTCCTTGAAGACGCCCTGGACATCCGGGCGCAGGTCCTTGGCGGCCTTGACGTCACCGATGTACTGACTGATGTCGGCGGCCTGCCGGGCCTTGATGATCTTCTGGACGTCGGTGTAGTAGACGTAGAACACGTCCTCCTGAGTCCCGCCGGCCAGCTTCGCCTGGAAGGTGTCCGGGTTGATACAGGGGAACGCGTCCTTGCTCTCGATGGTGATCTCCGGGTGCAGCTTCTGGAACGCGGCAACGTCGGCGTCCCAGCCCTCCCGCTCCTTCGGATTGCTCTTCGGCGGCTGACAGCCGACCGTGATCGTGACCGGTCCGCCGGAGGAGCCCTGAGCTCCCGGCTTGTCGTCCCCCGAACCGCAGGACACGGCCCCCAGCCCGAGTCCCGCTACCAGCAGCAGGCTGAGCCCGCGGCGCCTTGTCGTCATGTTGAACCCTCTCCCTCGACTCTGCGCCACACCGTAGGGTTGTCGACACATGAACGCAATACTTCAAGAGAAGATTGCAAAAACGTGACTTGTGATCGGCTCTGAATGCACGAATGCCCCGTTCACCTGGGTGAACGGGGCATTACCGGCAGTGAGTTAAGTGCGAGCCCGGGCCGTGGAAGCCCGTACGACGAGCTCCGGCTCGAAGAGGAGTTCGTCGGCCGCGACGGCGGCTCGCTCGATCAGCGCCATCAGCATCTCGACGGCCGCACGACCCATCGCGTCGATCGGCTGGCGGACGGTGGTGAGGGGCGGGTCGGTGCAGTTCATCATCGCGGAATCGTCGTACCCGATCACCGACACATCACTCGGTACGTCGAGACCGGCCCGCCGTACGGCGCGGATGACGCCGAGCGCGAGGATGTCGCTGGCGCAGACGATGCCGGTGACGCCGGCGGCGACCAGCCGGCTGCCGGCGGCATGACCACCCTCGAGCGAGAACATGGTGTGCTCGACCAGCTTCGCGTCCCCCTCCTCGGAGGCGAGGAACGCAGCCAGCTTGCGCCGCGACGGGATGTGGTCCCGCGGGCCGAGAACCATGCCGATGCGCTGATGTCCCAGCGTACGCAGGTGTCCGATCGCCATCTCCGCGGCGACCGTGTCATCGGTCGACACCTGCGGGAAGCCGAGGTGATCGACGGCCGCATTCACCAGAACGGTGGGCAGTTTCCGCTCCTGGATCAGCTCGTAGTGAGCATGCGGCGCGTCCGCCTGCGAGTAGAACCCACCGGCGAAAACCACCCCGGAGACCTGCTGCTGCAGGAGCAGATCGACGTAGTCCGCCTCGGACACACCACCGACCGTCCGGGTGCAGAGCAAGGACGTGAAACCTTGCTGCGCCAACGCTCCCCCGACGACCTCGGCGAACGCCGGGAAGATCGGGTTCTGCAACTCCGGCAAGACCAGACCGACCAGCCGGGCCCGGTCGCCGCGCAGCTGGGTCGGACGCTCATAACCCAGTACGTCGAGCGCCGTGAGCACCGCTTCCCGGGTCGCCTCGGACACTCCGGGCTTGCCGTTCAGCACCCGGCTCACGGTGGCCTCGCTGACGCCGACCTTCTTGGCCACCTCTGCAAGTCGTCGTGTCATGACGCAAACAATACGCCCATCTACGCAATTTCTTGCAAGGACTTGCGTACTCGCTGAAGGGTCAATATTCCTGAGAGACTGTTGGCCGTGCCTCGCTTCGTCGCTACTCGCCCGGACACCGGTCTGTTGTCGCTTCCGTGGGATATCCCGCTGGAGGACTGGCCCGAGGAAGAGCTGGTTGCGCTGCCCCGCGGTATCTCGCGGCATGTGGTCCGGTTCGTCCGGGTCAACGGCACGGTCTACGCGATCAAGGAGGTGCTCGAACACCTCGCGCTGCACGAGTACCGGCTGCTCCGCGACCTCGAGCGCCTCGAGTCTCCCTCCGTCGAGCCGGTCGGTGTCATCACTGACCGCATCGATCGCAACGGTGAGCCGATCGACTCGATCCTGATCACTCGGCACCTGCAGTTCTCCCTCCCGTACCGCGCTCTGTTCTCCAGCACGCTGCGCCCTGACACCGTGAACCGGCTGATCGACGCCCTGGTCGCACTGATCGTCCGGCTGCACCTGCTCGGCTTCTTCTGGGGCGACTGCTCGCTGTCCAACACTCTGTTTCGGCGGGACGCAGGCGCGTTCGCGGCGTACCTGGTGGACGCCGAGACCGGCGAGCTGCACCAGGAGATCTCCAGCGGCCAGCGTGCCCATGACCTCTACACCGCCGAGATCAACCTGTTCGGCGAGCTGTGCGACCTCGAGGCCGGCGGTCTGCTGGACGAGTCGCTCGACCCGGCGGAGATCGTGCAGTCGATCCAGGACCGGTACGAAGCGCTCTGGAGCGAGCTGACCGCGCCCGAGGAGTTCGCCACCGACGAGATGCACCGGCTCGACTCCCGGATCCGGCGGCTCAATGAGCTCGGCTTCGACGTGGCGGAGATCGACATCATCACCGACTGGGACGGCAGCCAGGTCCGGATCCAGCCGAAGGTCGTGGACGCCGGTCACCACTCCCGCCGCCTGATCCGCCTCACCGGCCTGGACGTCGAGGAGAACCAGGCCCGCCGCCTGCTCAACGACCTCGACTCCTACGCCGCCGCCACCGACCAGCAGAACGAGGACGAGGAGATCGTCGCCCACGAGTGGCTGACCGACGTCTTCGAGCCGGTCGTCCGCTCGGTCCCCCGCGACCTCAAGCGCAAACTGGAGCCGGCCGAGGTCTTCCACGAGGTCCTCGAACACCGCTGGTTCCTCTCCGAGCAGGCCGGCCACGAGGTCGACACAATGGAGGCTGCCCGCTCGTACGTCGAGAACGTCCTGAGCGCCAAACCCGACGAGAAGCTGGCCCTCCCGACGTCGCCTCTTCCCGAGCCGGACTGAGCCTGAATCTGCGGGAACGACACGGAATACCGCTACGCGACTATCCCTACTATAGTTGGGATAGTCCGACGATAGTAAGGGCATCCGTAGAATAGTGTCAGGAGGCGGGATGGACTTGGCGCACCCGATCAGCACTGTGGTCCCCACTCTGGACGGGCCCGTGCTGGCGACGCTTGCCCGGACGAGCCAGCCCCTGACCGGCCGGCGCGTTCATCAACTCACGGAGACCGGCAGCGAAGCCGGCGTCCGGAAGGTCCTGACACGGCTGGTCGACACCGGGCTCGTCACCGCGACGCGCGTAGGCCCGAGCCTTCAGTACGCGCTGAACAGGCAGCACCTGGCTGCGGATGCCGTGCTGGAACTCTCCGCCCTCCGGGGCCGGATGGTCTTGCGGATGAAGTCTGCGATCGAGCAGCGAGACGACGACCAGATCGTGCACGCCAGCATCTTCGGCTCAGCAGCGCGCGGAGACGGCGATCTCGACAGTGACATCGATCTGCTCTTGGTGTGCAGCTCCGACGATGCCCTGCAGTCTCTGAGCGACTGGATAGCCCAGCTCGGCGAGAGCGTCCACGCCTGGACAGGAAACTTCCTCCAGACCTATGCGATCACCACTGACGAGCTGACGAGGCATCTCGTCGCCGCCGACCCGCTCGTGAACGAATGGCTTCGCGACTGCATCACCGTCCATGGGCCTGAATTTCGCCGTCTCCGTAGCGAGATCAGCCGGGACGTGATGGGCCAGTGACCCCGAGCAAAGGCCGGACTCAGGACTGTAACCGTGCGCAGGCACGTGTCCGGCTCAACCAAGCCGCCGCCTTCCGCGAAGTCGCAGAACTCGTCGATGGTGAGGACAACGATCTCGCCACGCTGCAGGTCTCCGCATCGCTCGCCGTCCTGGCCGGCATCGCGGCTTCCGACGCTGCTTGCTGCGCCGCCCTCGGCTGTCGATCACGCGGCCAGGACCACCGCCAAGCTATCGCCCTCGTGGCCCAGGCGGGTCCGGAAGGGGTGGTGATGTCGCGGGCCTTGAGCACGTTGCTCGACCTCAAGGACAACGCGCACTACGGCATGGAGTTCGTGACCTCGGCACAGGTGAAGAAGGCTCTACGCCAGTCCGCGATTCTCGTGGACAGCGCCACGAGACTCCTGACCCAGGAGTAGAACCACCGAGAAGGCGTGCAACATCCGGCGTCTGTACGGCGTGTTGTGGGGTGGGAGGTGCCGGATGGAGAGGCCTGAGTTCGACGACTGGGTCGCACAGCGGGGTGCGGCGTTGCTGCGCTTCGCGTACCTGGTCACGCGGGACCACACTCGCGCGGAAGAAGCCGTGCAGGATGCGCTGATCTCGGCGTACCCACGCTGGAAACGGATCAGCCGGGACGGCGATCCGGAAGCCTATGTACGGCGTTCGATCGTGAACGCGGATATTTCGCGCTGGCGACGGTTCTTCCGCCGGGAGACCGTGACGGAGTCGCCGGTTGTTGGGGATGAGCCTGATCACGCCGTTGCTCATGCCGATGCCGACGCGATCTGGGCGCTCTGCGCGACGCTCCCGACGAAGCAGCGAGCGGCCGTGGTGCTCCGGTACTACGAGGACCTGCCCGACGGCGACATCGCAGTCATCCTCGACTGCTCCCCCGCCACCGTCCGCTCCCAGATCCACCGCGCGCTCGCCACCCTGCGCGCCACTGTGACCGAGGAGGTCAACCGCTGATGGACAGTTCCGAGCAAAGGATCGCGGACAGCCTCGCCCGGCACGCCGCCGACGCTCCCTCCGACCACGCGCTCCTGTCGACAGTCCACGGTCGCCTGCGCCGCCGACGTACGGGCAGGGTCGCGGGCGCCGCCGTACTGGCTGCTGCAGTCATTGCTACTGCCTTCACCGCAAACCAGACGCTGCGCACAGAGCCCGAGGTAGCGCAGACCAAGCCGGGCTGGCGATGGGAGTCCTACAAGACCGCCCAAGTGCAGGTCCCGGACACGTGGAAGCAGTACATCGCCGGCCCAGCGCCGTGCACGTTCTTGCAAGGTGGGGTGCCGGTGATCGGGCGGTTCTACGACTTCCTGCCTCGCGATCGGTACACCTGTTCGTACCAGGTGATCCCGTTGAAGTCGCGCGTCCCCTACGTCTGGTTCGACGACGTGCAGGCGCCGGGGATCAAGCAGTACGACGGCGGCTGGTCGGAGGAGACACGCCTTGTCGGAGGCACGAAGGTGAGCGTGCTGGCGCCGAACGAGGCGCTGCGGAGGGAGATCATCGACACGGCCCGCCCGATCACGGGCGTCGACACCTACGGGTGCACGCCTGACAATCCTCGCCCGGCAACCGACGTACTGAACGAGGAGGCCGACGGCGCCGAGGTCTGCGAATACTTCAAGGGCAAGCTGGTCGCCAGTTCGCACCTGCCCCCGAGGGTCGCAGCCCAACTGGCCAAGGCGATGACGAAGGATCGCGACACGCACTTCCCGGCACCGGCCGAGGGATGTGGCAACAGCGATCCGCGCACCTACGTCGTGCAGTTCCACTCAGGAAAGAAGAGCTGGACGATGCGCCTGGACTACCACCCCTGCGTCATGCTGCGCCCCGCCAGCCTGGCCGTCCTCCGGACCGGCCCCCACAACGCCTACGACCCAAGCCAACTGCACGACCCAGTCGGCCCGGTCACCCCACCGCGCCGCTAACACCGCCACCTGCAGCTGAGGACTGTGGGTGCGGGGTGTTAGCGCGGGGGCATGCGGAGGGCGCCGTCCAGGCGGATGACTTCGCCGTTGAGGAGTTGGTTGTCGAGGATGTGGCGGACCAGGGCGGCGTACTCGGACGGGCGGCCGAGGCGGGAGGGGTGCGGGATCTGCTGCTCGAGGACCTCGCGGGTTTCTTCCGGGAGGCCGGCGAGCATGGGGGTTTCCATGGTGCCGGGGGCGACGGTGACTACGCGGATTCCCTTGTCGGCTAGGTCGCGAGCGGCGGTGAGGGTGAGGCCGACGATGCCGCCCTTGCTGGCTGCGTACGCCGCTTGGCCGATCTGGCCGTCGTACGCGGCGATGGAGGCGGTCATCACTACTACGCCGCGGTCACCGTCTTCGGTGGGGTCGAGGGCGATCATGCGCTCGGCGGCCAGGCGGAGGACGTTGAAGGTGCCGATCAGGTTGACCTCGATCACCTGGCGGAAAGTTGCCAGGGGCAACGGGCCCTTGCGGCCGACGACGCGGCCCGGGGTCGCGATACCGGCACAGGTGACGACCACGCGAAGCGTGCCCAGCAAGGCCGCTGCGTCGAGTGCGGCGGTGACGGCGGCTTCGTCGGTGACGTCGGCCGGGGCGAAGACCACTCGGTCGCCGAGCTCGTCGGCAACCGCCTTGCCCGCGGAGGACGGGAGGTCGACGATGACGACCCCGAGCCCGTCCGCGGCCAACCGCCGTACCGTCGCCTCTCCGAGGCCGGAACCACCACCGGTGACGAGGGCGACATCGGACGGGCTGAACTTCATCACACGCTCCTGAGCAGGTCGCGACTGATCACCAGTCGCTGGATCTGGTTGGTTCCTTCGAAGATCTGGGTCACCTTCGCCTCGCGCATGTAGCGCTCGGCCGGGAACTCCCGCGTGTAACCGTAGCCGCCGAGGACCTGGACGGCGTCGGTCGTAACCTTCATCGCGGCGTCGGTGCAGACCAGCTTGGCGATCGCCGCTTGCTGGGTGAAGGGCCGGCCGAGGTCGCGACGACGGGCGGCTTGCAGGTACGTCGCTCGGCCGGACTCGACCGCGGCCGCCATGTCGGCGAGCAGGAACTGGATGCCCTGGAAGTCGGCGATCGCGTGGCCGAACTGCTGGCGCTCCTTCGCGTACGACGCCGCGACCTCGAGCGCGGCCTGAGCCAGCCCGATGGCGGTCGCGGCGATCCCGAGCCGGCCGGAGTCGAGTGCGGACAGCGCGATGCGCATCCCGTCGCCCTCGGCACCGATCAGGTTCGCGGCCGGGATCCGGACCTGGTCGAAGTTGACCAGAGTCGTCGTCGAACCGGTCAGGCCCATCTTGCGTTCGGGTGCGCCGAAGCTCAGCCCTTCGGTCGGCGCAGGCACGTGGAAGGCGGAGATCCCGCGCTTCGGGTCGGCCGACGTACGGGCGAAGGTCGTGTAGAAGTCGGCGTGCGAACCGTGGGTGATCCAGGACTTGGTCCCGGTGAGCACGTAGGAGTCGCCGTCGCGGACGGCCTTGGTCGTCATCCCGCTGATGTCGGAACCGGCCTGCGGCTCGGACAGCGCGTAGGCGCCGAGCAGCTCGCCACCGACCATGCCGGGCAGCAGGCGGGCCCGCTGCTCCTCGGTCCCGAACGTCGCCAGCCCGTAGCTGGCCATCGTGTGCACGGAGACGCCGACGCCGACCGACATCCAGGCGGCCGCGATCTCCTCGAGCATCTGCAGATAGACCTCGTACGGCTGGTCGGCGCCGCCGTACTGCTCCGGGTACGGCAGGCCGAGCAGACCTGCCTTGCCGAGCGTGCGGAACGCGTCCCGCGGGAACGACTCGGTCTCCTCGGCCTTGGCGGCGTACGGCGCGAGCTCGTGCTCGCACAGGTCGCGGACGAGCGCGAGCAGGTCGGTGGATTCCTCGGTCGGCAACAGGCGATCGACGCTCATCAGGCAGCCCTCCCCGGGTCTGCCGAAATGATACCAGGAACGATACTGACGGCCATACTTCAGTATCGTTCTATGCTGTCTCGTTATGACGACAGTCGTGCCGGGGCGCCGCACGCGCAGGCAGAGCGAACTGCTCGACCGCCTCCTGTCCCTGTTCCTCGAGCAGGGCTTCAGCCGGTTCACCCTGGACGACCTGGCCGCCGAGCTGCGCTGCAGCAAGACGACCCTGTACGCGCTCGCGCCGAGCAAGGAACAGCTCGCCGTCGAGGTGGTCAAGCACTACTTCAAGAACGCCACCGCCCAGGTCGAGTCCGCGGTCGCCCGGCAGACCCGGCACGACCGCCGGATCGCGGCGTACCTGAACGCCGTCGCCGACGCGCTGCGCCCGGCCAGCCGGACCTTCCTGGACGACGTCGCGACCTTCGCGCCGGCCCGCTCGGTCTACGAGCGGAACACCCGGATCGCCGCCGACCGGGTCCGGACGCTGATCGAGGACGGCATCAACAGCAAGACCTTCCGGCAGGTCGACATCGCGTTCGCCGCCGAGATGATCGCGCACACCATGCAGGCGATCCAGCGCGGTGACATCGCCCGCCGTACCGGCCTGAACGACGCCGAGGCCTACCGCGAGCTGGCGTCGTTCGTCCTGCATTCTCTTCGCTTGGACTGAACCAGTAGGTTCTGCGCATGGAACTCAGGCTCGGTCCGTTGCTGCGGTACGTCGATGAGACGCGGGCGACTGTCTGGGTGGAGACCTCGGGGCCGGCGTCCGTCGAGATTCTGGGGCACACGGCTGAGACGTGGTCGGTGCATGGGCATCACTACGCGCTGGTGCTCGTGGAGGGACTCGCGCCGGACAGCGCTACGCCGTACGAGGTGCGGCTGGATGGCGCTGTGGCCTGGCCGCTGGCGGATTCGCCGTACAGGCCCAGCGTGATTCGGACACCGCGGGCGGACGGGACGTTCCGGATGACGTTCGGGTCGTGCCGGCGGTCGGCGCCGTTCTCAGCTGAAGGGTTCAAACGGTTCGGGCCGGACGCACTGGTCGCGCTGGCGGGCCTGGAGGAGTTACCCGACGCACTGCTGCTACTCGGGGACCAGGTGTACGCCGACGAGCCGTCCGAGGCCGTACTGGAGCGGCTGCGCGACGCGCACGGCGGGCGGCAGGGGTCCGAGGTGGCCGACGAGATCGGGAACTTCGAGGAGTACACCTGGCTGTACGACGACGCCTGGCTGGAGCCGGCCGTCCGCTGGCTGTTCTCGACGGTGCCGCTGTGCATGCTGCTCGACGACCACGACCTGCGCGACGACTGGAACACCTCCCTGACCTGGCGGCACTGGGTCACCGCGCAACCGTGGTGGCGGGACCGCGTGGTCGGGGCCTACGCGTCGTACTGGGTGTATCAACACCTGGGGAACCTGTCGCCGGAGCAGCTCGACCAGGATGCGACGTACCGGGCAATGCTGACGCTCACTGACGACGAGGAGCGGACGGCGTACCTGGACAGCTTCGCGTGGGCTGCAGACGACGACCCGGCCTCGACCCGCTGGAGCTTCTACCGCGACTTCGGTACGGCGGCGCGCGGGGTGCGGCTGGTGGCGATCGACTCACGGTGTTCGCGGCACCTGGAGCCGGGCGAGCGGGCCATGGTCGACGTGCACGAGTGGGCCTGGGTGGAGAAGGTTGTGCTGGACGCGGGCCGGCCGATTCACCATCTGCTGCTGGCATCGACGCTGCCGTTCCTGCTGGCGCCAGGGCTGCATCACTTGGAGGGCTGGGATGAGGCGATCTCGTCTGGCGCGTGGGGACCGCGGGGCGCGCGACTGGGCGAGCGAATCCGGCAGGGGATGGATCTGGAGCACTGGGCGTCGTTCCGGAAGTCGTTCGACGATGTGACCGCACTGTTGAGTGCTGTGGTGAGTGGCGAGGATCCGCCGGCGTCGATCCTGATGCTGTCGGGTGACGTGCACTGCAGCTACATCGCTGAGGCTTCGCTGCGGACGGTTGAGCACCCGGGTACGGCGATCCGGCAGCTGACGATGTCGCCGTTCCGGAACCCGGTGCCGAAGCATGTGCGGTGGGCGAACCATCTGCTCGACAAGCGGTGGATGACGTGGTTGCTGCATCGGCTGGCCCGGTCGGCCGGCGTACGGGATGTTGCGGCGGACTGGGGGCTCGTGCACGGGCCGTGGTTCGGGAACGGCGCGATGACGGTGACGCTGTCCGGTGAGAGCTGGGCGGTCGAGGTGGAGCACGCTTCACTGCGTGGTGACGAACAGCTACTGGGCCGCACGCTGAGTTACCCTCGATCCAGTGTTTGATCGGGGTAGTGGATTAGCCCGCGTCCGCATGCTGCCACTCGGGTTCTGTTAGCCCCTCGCCATGGGAGGTTGATCGCATGAGATCTTTGACCATCCGCCGGAGTGCAGTGGCTCTCGCCGCAACTGCACTCGTCACTACCGCCGTCCTGCCGGCCGCTCAGGCAGAGCCGGTCAAGCCGCCCCGGCTGTCCGCCGCCGCCATCTCCTCCGAACTCGCCCGCGACGTGACCACGCCGGGTACCGCCTGGCAGACCGAACCCGACGGCACTGTTCTGGTGTCCTACGACTCGACAGTGACCGGCGACAAGCTGGCCGCGCTCACTGCGAAGACGCGCCGTCTCGGGGACGGCGTGAAACTCGAGAAGCTGCCCGGGAAGCTGAAGAAGTACTCCACTGGTGGTGAGGGGATCTACGGCGGCGAGTACAGGTGCTCGCTCGGTTTCAACGTGTACCGCAAGGGACGGTACTCGTTCCTGACCGCGGGACACTGCGGAAACGAGGCCTCGACCTGGTATGCCGATGCTGACCACACCAGGAAGCTGGGGACGCGGCAGCACTCCAGCTACCCGTACAACGACTACGCGCTGATCAACTACCCGGTGGGTATCAAGAAGCCCGGCGGCAGCGTGTACCTGTACAACGGGAAGTCGCAGGACATCACCCGCGCGACGACGCCAGCGTTCGGGACGTACGTGTACCGGTCCGGCGTGACCACCGGTCTGCGCAGTGGTCGGGTGCGCGGGCTGAACGCGACCGTGAACTACGGCGACGGGCGGATCACCGGGCTGATCCGGACCAGCGTCTGCGCCGAGCCGGGCGACTCGGGCGGCCCGCTGTTCAGCGGGCGGAGCGCCTACGGCCTGACCTCGGGTGGCACCGGCGACTGCAAGACCGCCGGGAGCGTGACCTACTTCCAGCCGGTCACCGAGGCCCTCAAGGCCTACGGCGTGGTCGTGTACTGATTTTTCGGCCGGAGCGTGCGGGAAAACCCTCACGCTCCGGATTTACCTGAATACTCAGCGGTCATCGCGGGTAGGAGTGCTCACGGTTGAAGTCAAGGACGCACCCGCCCCGAGCGCGTCCTCATCGTGAGGAGGCTGAAACCGTGAACGTTTCTCGCCGTACCACCGCCATCCTGGCAGCTGCCGGGCTCGCCGCCGCTGGACTGCTCGCCACCGGGCAGGCCTCGGCCGCACCCGCCGTACCGTCTCCGGCCGCCATCACCTCGGCACTGAACACCGAGGCCCGGATCCCCGGCACCGCCTGGCAGACCAACCCCGACGGCCGGATCATCGTGTCGTACGACGACACCGTGACCGCGTCGAAGCTGTCCGCACTGACCCGGGTCACCAGCCGCTTCGGCTCCGCGGTCACGCTCGAGAAGATCCCCGGCAAACTCAGCAAGTACATCGCCGGCGGCGACGCCATCTACGGCGGGCAGTACCGCTGCTCGCTCGGCTTCAATGTCCGGAACAGCGCCGGCGTCTACTTCTTCATCACCGCCGGCCACTGCGGCAACATCGCGTCCAGCTGGTACGCGAACTCGGCCAAGACCACGCTGCTCGGAACCGTCACCGGCTCCAGCTTCCCGGGTAACGACTACGCGATCGTCAGGTACAGCACGTCGTACACGAACCACCCTGGCGTCGTGAACCTCTACAACGGCAGCACCCAGGACATCACCTCCGCGGGTAACGCCAGCGTCGGCCAGGCCGTCCGCCGCTCGGGAAGCACCACCGGCCTCCGCTCCGGTTCCGTCACCGGCACCAACGCCACCGTCAACTACGCCGAAGGCACCGTCACCGGCCTCATCCGCACCAACGTCTGCGCCGAAGGCGGCGACTCCGGCGGCGCCCTCTTCGCCGGCACCGTAGCCCTCGGCCTCACCTCCGGCGGCTCCGGCAACTGCTCCTCCGGCGGCACCACCTACTTCAACCCCGTCCCCGAGGTCCTCTCCCGCTACGGCGTCAACGTCTACTGAGAACCAACAGAACCTAAGTAGAAGCAGGCAGGCCGACGGTCAGGTGAGCGCTCACCTGACCGTCGGCTTACGTGTGGGTTCTTGTACGGCGGTCATGATGACGCTGCACTCGAATGCGGCCTGTCTGCAGACCCACCGCGGTGGTTCGAGGCAGAGCAGGCTGGTTGGGGCGTCGTACGCGGTTGTCCGACGCGGCTGGGGAGTCCTACCACCCGAAAACGACGGGTAGAACTCCCCAGCCCGCGCAGTAGCCAGCCGAACGGCGGCACCGCGTACCCCGCTCACCTGCACGCGGGCAGCAGAGCGCCGTACGGGCATGACGGCAGCGGGGGGCTCAGACAGGAAATGGTGGGCGTGAACAAGTACCAGGTGTTGTCCCGGGTCTCCTGTAACGAGTCCGCCGGGTCGAGCCGGTACTCCTCAGTCGCCAGCTCCGCGATGAACCCCAGCAAGCTCACCGCGCGCGTTCCTCGTCGCGTTCGGTGATCAGCAGGTCGCACAGGCTGAGGACGTTCGGCGCCAGCGCCTCCACGAGTTCTGGCATACCCAACTCCGCCGGCGGTGTCAGGGTGTTATCGGCAAGCGGCTCTCCAGGAACCTCATCCACCACCACCCAAGTACAGCATCGAAGGTCTAGCTATGCCCACTATTTCGGGCATATGCCAACTTTTGAGGGCATAGATGCGGCGACCGCCGGGGGCTTGAACAAGAAATGTTGGGTGTGAACAAGGTATTACCTGTCTCAACCCACCCGGGGGTGTTCACGGCCACGACAGTTGTCCGCCGCGGACGTACGGCACAGAAAAAACCGAGCCTCGCGAACGGAATTACCCGTCGGAGGCTCGGTGGGGGCCGTGGGTCAGCCGGCTCGGCGGCGGGAGATTTCGTAGAGGGCTACGCCGGTGGCTATGCCTGCGTTGAGGGACTCGGTGGCGGACGTCATGGGGATGGAGACGATCAGGTCGCAGTTCTCGCGGACCAGGCGGGCGAGGCCTTTGCCTTCGGAACCTACTACCAGGACGATCGGCTCGGTGGCGGCTTGGAGGGCGGGGAGTTCTACTTCGCCGCCCATGTCGAGGCCGATGACGAGGAGGCCGGCTTCCTTGTAGGACTTGAGGGCTCGGTTGAGGTTGGTGACGCGGGCTACCGGGATGCGGGCGGCGGCGCCGGCGGAGGTTTTCCAGGCGGAGGCGGAGACCTGGGCGGCGCGGCGTTCGGGGATGAGGACGCCGTGGGCTCCGAAGGCTGCGGCGGAGCGGGTGATGGCGCCGAGGTTGCGGGGGTCGGTGACGCCGTCGAGGGCGACGATCAGCGGGACCTCGTGCGCGTTGTAGGCGCGGTCCAGCAGGTCGTCGGGGTGTGCGTACTCGTACGGCGGGATCTGGATCGCGAGGCCCTGGTGCGAACCGCCGGCGGTGACGCGGTCGAGCTCGGGGCGCGGGACCTCGAGGATCGAGATGCCGTGCTGGGTGGCGATCAGCAGGGCTTCGCGCAGGCGGGCGTCGCGCTCGGTGCCTTCGGCAACGTGCAGGGCAGCGGCCGGTACGCCGGCGCGCAGGGCCTCGACGACCGGGTTGCGGCCGTAGACCCACTCGACGGTCTCGGTGTTGTTGTCCTTGCGGGCCGGACGGCGGCGCGACTCGCGCTCCTCGGCACGCTCCTTCGCCTTGGCCCGCTTGTGCGCCGGGTGCTTGGTGCGGTCGACCGCCTTCGGCGTCGGGCCCCGGCCCTCGAGGCCCTGGCGGACGCGTCCGCCGGACCCGGCCGTCGGGTTTCCGCGCTTCTTCCGGATGGCGCCCTTGCGCTGGCTACTGCCTGGCACGTCAGTTTCCTTCGATCGTGTTCGGTGCCGCGAGCGTCCAGCGCGACCCCTGGGGTGTGTCCTCGACGACGACGCCGAGCGCCTTCAGCCGGTCGCGGATCGCGTCCGACGCGGCGTAGTCCTTGCGTGCACGGGCGGCCTGGCGCTGCTCCAGCAGGGCCTTCACCAACCCGTCGACGACCTCGGTGAGCCCGTCTCCGGCCGCGGCACGGGACGCCCACGGCTCGGCCAGCGGGTCCAGTCCGAGCACGCCGAGCATGCCCCGAACCGCCGCCAGTGCTTCCCGCAACGCGGCCGAGTCGCCGTCGGCGACCAGCTTGTTCCCGTCGCGGACGGTGTTGTGCAGTACGGCGACCGCGGCCGGCGTACCCAGGTCGTCATCCATCGCGGTCACGAACTCGGCCGGCAACTCGGCCGACGGCTCGACCCCACCGGTCACCTCGGTCGCCCGGGTGACGAACCCGTCGACGCGCTGGAAGCTCTTCGCGGCCTCGTCCAGCGCCTCGAAGGAGAACTCGACGACCGACCGGTAGTGCGACTGCACGAGGTAGTAGCGCAGCTCGATCGGGCGCACCCGCTCGACCACGTTCCGTACGACGGCGCTGTTGCCCATCGACTTCGACATCTTCTCGCCGGCCGTGGTGACCAGCGCGTTGTGCATCCACGTCCGGGCGAACTTCTGCCCGACCGCGGTCGACTGGGCCAGCTCGTTCTCGTGGTGCGGGAAGCGCAGGTCCAGCCCTCCGCCGTGGATGTCGAACTCCTCGCCGAGGTACTTACCGGCCATCGCCGAGCACTCCAGATGCCAGCCCGGGCGGCCGCGGCCCCACGGGGTCGGCCAGGAGGCCGTCCGCGGCGTGCCCTCGGTGTAGCCCTTCCAGAGCGCGAAGTCGCGCGGATCCCGCTTGCCGCGCGGATCCGCGTCCTCGGCGGCCTCCATGTCGGCGATCTTCTGGTGCGACAAGGCCCCGTACGCCGGCCACGACCGCACGTCGAAGTAGACGTCACCCGATCCGTCCGGAGCGACGTACGCGTGCCCGGCCTCGATCAGCTGGTCGATCATCTCCAGCATCTCCGGGATGTGCCCGGTGGCGCGCGGCTCGTACGTCGGCGGGCGGCAACCGAGCACGTCGTACGCCCAGTGCAGCTCCCGCTCGAACTCGTAGGCGTGCGCCCACCACTCCACGTCGCGCTCGGCCGACTTGGCCAGGATCTTGTCGTCGATGTCGGTCACGTTGGCGATCACGGTGACCTGGTACCCCGAGCGCTCGAACCAGCGCCGCAGGACGTCGAAGACGACCTCCTTGTAGATGTGCCCGACGTGCGGGGCACCCTGCACCGTCAGCCCACAGTGGTAGATCCCGACCTTGCCCGGATGGACCGGTACGAAATCCCTCACTGTTGCCGTCGCGGTGTCGTACAAGCGAAGTGTCACCGGTCAAGAGTACGGGAAATGGCACTTCTCCTTGACAAGATGTCCGCAGCACCCCTCAGGAGGACCCTTGTCGAACCAGCACTACGGCCCGCCGCCCCAGCAGTACGGCGGTCCGCCCGGCCCGCCGCAGCAGCAGTACTGGGGACCTCCACAGGGCCCGCCCATGGGCCCGCCGCCCGGCCAACCGCCGTACGGCGGACCGCCACCGGGACCGGGTTTCGGGTTCGGCGGGAACGGCTACCCGCCGCCGAAGAAGAAGCGGAGCAAGGCGCCGTTCATCGTCGTCCCGCTCGTGCTGCTGTTCGCCGGTGTGGTTTCGCTCTACCTGTTCGCCCTGCACGCGAAGCAGGAGCGCCGCAACAACTACTCGAGCGGGCGGCCGACGTACGGCTACACGACACCGACCCCGGCGCCGGAGTGGAACCCGTCGTCCGGCCGCCCGACGGCGACCCGGCCGACGCAGCTGCGACCGACCCAGCCGCGGCCGACGAAGACGACCCCACCGCCCCCGTCGGACCTCGACCTGACCGCGCGGAACAAGATCTACAAGACCGGTGTGCAGAAGTCGGTGAACTGCCGCGCCCCCAACCTCGCCCCGACCAGCGAGGCAAACGCCCGCAAGAGCTACGCCGCCGTCATCGCCTGCCTGAACAAAGCCTGGCCGGCCCAGGTCCGCGCGTCCGGCGTGCAGTGGCAAGGCGTCAAGATGACGTCCTACTGGTACTCCGGCTACAGCCCCTGCGGCAACATGACGCTGCGGTCCTTCTACTGCGGCTCGAACCGGACGATCTACATGGACGCCAAGTCCCATGTCGACGCCTGGAAGAAGTACCCCAACTACCCGGCCGGGAAGAACTGGGTGCGCGCCGCAATGATGGACACCACAGCGCACGAGTACGGCCACCATCTGCAGAAGGTCACCGGGATCCTGTCGGCCAGCCACCGGCTGAAGTACCAGAAGAGCGGCGACAAGGCACTCGAGCAGAATCGGCGGATGGAGATCCAGGCGACCTGCTTCGGGCACGTCTTCCTGGGCGCGAACCGCCGGACGCTGGTCAGCAGCGGGGTCCGCAAGCAGCTCGTCTATATCAACAACAACTCCGGTGACGAGTACGACGTCGTCCGCGACCACGGCAGCCGGGAGATCCAGCCGTACTGGGCCGACCGCGGCTACAACAGCCGTAATCCCGCCTTCTGCAACACGTTCGTCGCCAGTTCGCAGTACGTCCGGTAAATACTCACGGTGATCTCAGTCCAAGAAGGTTGATTCTTACGCTTCCCGGGTAAACCTCTGCCGAGCGCTCTGTCCCGCCCCCATCGCTCTGTGGAGGTTCACCGTGAAGTCAGTTCTCACGGGTGCCGCCGTCACTCTTGGCCTGCTCCTGGCCTCGATCGGCTCCGCCCAAGCCAGCAACACCGCCCAGCCCACCCCGGAAGCGAAGCAGCACGGTATCGACCGTGCCGGCGACGCCTACGCGGGCTGGTTGCAGAACACGACCACCAGCACCGCCGCCCCGGCCGAGATGGCACCCGCCGCCACGGTCGAGGGCATCGACGTGTCCAGTCACCAGGGCAACGTCAACTGGTCGGCCCAGTGGACGGCCGGCAAGCGGTTCGCCTATGTGAAGGCGACCGAAGGCAACTACTACATCAACCCGTACTTCGCCCAGCAGTACAACGGTTCCTACAACGTCGGCATGATCCGCGGCGCCTACCACTTCGCCACCCCCAACGACTCCAGCGGCGCCAACCAGGCCAACTACTTCCTGTCCCACGGCGGCGGCTGGTCCCGCGACGGCAAGACGCTCCCCGGCGCCCTCGACATCGAGTACAACCCGTACGGCGCCACCTGCTACGGACTGAGCCAGTCCGCCATGGTGAGCTGGATCCGGGACTTCGTGAACACCTACAAGGCCCGCACCGGTCGCGACCCGGTCATCTACACCAACCTGGACTGGTGGACCCGGTGCACCGGCAACAGCACCGCGTTCAACTCGACCAACCCGCTCTGGGTGGCCCGCTACGCCTCGGCGCCCGGCACACTGCCCGGCGGCTGGCCGTTCCACACCATCTGGCAGTACAGCTCGACGCCGATCGACCAGAACCGGTTCAACGGCGACATGTCCCGCCTGACCGCACTCGCCAACGGATAAACGGGTTGCACGGTCACATAGCCTCGATGGGTGACCTACTCGTTGCCGATCGAGACCGACCGTCTCACTCTGCGCCGCTATGTTGAATCCGACTACGACGACCTGCTGAAGCTGCAGTCCAACCCGGACGTCGCCCGCTTCCTGCTGTACGACGCGAAGACGCCCGAGCAGGTCAAGGAATCCCTCGCCAGCCGGCTGGCCGATGTCCCGATGGACGGCCCGGACCAAGCGCTCACGGTCGCCGTGATCCTGCGGGAGACCGGCCAGCACGTCGGCGAGGTGACGTTGTTCGTGCACAACTTCGAACACCAGGGTGGCGAGATCGGCTTCGTCTTCCACCCCGAGTCACACGGCCACGGGTACGCCGCGGAGGCGTCGCTCGCGCTGCTGCGGCTCGGGTTCGAGGAGCTCGGGATGCACCGGATCATCGGCCGCCTGGACGCGACCAACACGAGCTCGGCGAAACTCCTGCAGCGGCTGGGATTCCGCCAGGAAGCGCACTTCGTGCGGAACGAGTTCCTCAAGGGCCAATGGACCGACGAGGCCGTCTTCGCGATGCTCCGCGACGAGTGGCTGCAGCGCCCCACCAAGACGGGTTCGTAAGTAATTAACCCTCTCGCCCGCTGGTCGCGGCACGCGTTCACCGCGACAGCGGTGCGCACCAGGTCTACCGTCGAAAGATGACCGCCCCCACCCGTACCCTCGCCGCCCTGATCGCCGGTGTGGTCGTGCTGAGCTCGGCCGTGCTGCCGAGCGAGGCCGTGAAGGTAGCCGCACCGCGACCGATCACCTTCCACACGTGGACGTCGGACGCCGACTTCCTCGCCGGTGCGCACTCCGGCACCACAGTCACCAACGGTTCGCTGAAATTCGGCCAAGCGACCGGCACTACGCCGTACGTCGATCCGTTCGGCGACGGGACCGCCAAGAGCTACGACCAGGCCAGCTGGGTGTCCCCACCGGTCAGCACCGGTTTCGGGGTGACCGAGCTGATCGCCTCCTGGAACGCGACCACCCCGCCCGGTACCTGGGTCGAAGTGTCGATGGCGGCCAAGACCAACCTCGGTGCGACCACCAAGTGGTACGTGCTCGGCCGCTGGGCCGGTGGCGACGACACCGCGGCCGGTGACATCCACCGCACCTCGGTACCGAGCCAGGGCGACACCAACGGCCACGTGGCCGTCGACACGTTCGTAGCCGCCAAAGACCGCTGGATGGACCGCTGGCAACTCAAGGTGACGCTCTACCGCCTCACCGGTACGACGCAGGTCCCGGAAGTCCGGTCTGTCGGCGCAGTGTCCTCCCGGCTGCCATCCGAGTCGAAAGTTGCCGTGAGCCCCCTTGGCGGCGCGCAGGGCGTCGTACTGGATGTTCCGACGTACTCACAGGAGACGCACATCGGCCACTACCCCCAGTGGGACGGCGGCGGGGAGGCGTGGTGCTCTGCGACCTCCACGGCCATGGTGCTCGACTACTACGGTGCTGGGCCGACAGCTGACGAGACCGACTGGGTGGGCGACGAGCCTGACCCACAGGTCGATCACGCGGCCCGCCACGTCTTCGACTACGCGTACGACGGCGCCGGGAACTGGCCGTTCAACACCGCGTACGCCGGGAGTCGGGGCGTCGACGGGTTCGTGACCCGGCTGCGGTCGCTGACCGAGGCGGAGCAGTTCATCAAGGCCGGCATCCCACTGGTCGCCTCACTGTCGTTCAAGAAGGGCGATCTGCCCGGCGCGGGCTACGGGACCAACGGCCACCTGATGGTGATCGTCGGCTTCGCCCCGAACGGCGACGTGGTCGTCAACGACCCGGCGTCCCACCTGATCGCCAGCAACGACCAGGTGCGGACGACCTACGACCGGGCCGCCTTCGAGAACGCCTGGGTCCCGCACTCGGGTGGACTCGTCTACGTCATCCACCCCGCCGGCACACCCCTCCCACCTCGCGGCCCCCAAGCGAACTGGTGAAACGACAACGTCCGAAGAACACGCGGGTGGTGTACCGCGATTCTTCGGACGTTGTGAGGTTCAGCGGGCGAAAAGCGCACCCGTCAGGTTGGTGGTGAGGTTGCGCAGGGAGTCCGGCAGGTTCTGCAGGTGCCAGCCACGCGGACCGCGGTACCAGGCGAAGCCCTCATCCTCATCGGCGTCGTCGTCCGTCGCGACCAGCGCGTCGATCCAGCGGTCCGAGCCACCGAGCACCACGGCGTACGGCAGAGCGCGGGAGCAGAGCACGGCGTGCTGGTCGTTCGGCAGCTCACTGACGTCCATCTCTGCCAGCTCGCCCCGGATCGCAGCGATCTGGCCGAGGACCCGTCCGGCCGCCGGGGACTTGGCGGGCATGTGCTGACCGATGAACAGCAGTCCGACACCGATGGCGGTGACCGCCAGGCCGACCAGGCCCCAGCTGCTCAGCAGAGCAAGCACAACAGTCAGTACGACGCCCGCAACCGTGGTCCCGATCCCGATGGTCGCCCACAGCGAGCGGGTCCGGTCCGGGCGCTCGTTGAACCACCCGTGCTTGACGACCCCGTCGTACAGAGCGTCCTGCACCTGGGCGAGGTTGGCGCGCACCTGGCGGCCGAGCTCGGAGACCAGCACCGAGTCGGAGTCACCGAAGACCGCGCGGATCAGCACGTTCTCGTAGCGCTGCAGCTCCTCGGCCGGGGCGTTCGCCACGCGGCGCAGCTCCCAGTCCGGACGGGCGTACTCGCTGTGGTGCTCGAGCTCGATGATCGTGATGTGCCCGCGGACGGCCAGGTCGATGATGGACGCGGTCACGTCCACCGGGTCGATCCGCTCGTCGATCAGCGTGCCGACCTCACCGGGCCGCAGCCCGGACGGCGGCGTGAAGTTGATCTTCGCGTCCTGCCCGAGGCTGAACAACGACGCCGGTACGACGCGTCGCGGGTCGACGTCGTCGCGGCCGCGCAGGCGGTAGAGGACCAGCAGTGCCAGCGCACCCAGGACCAGCAGGCCGACCGCGGTCAGCAGCTGGGCGGTGTCGGTGGAGAAGGCCCGGGAGAACGTCTTGCGGTACTCGACGATCGAGTTGGCCGCGATCTCCCCTTCGGGGAAGCCGACCGTCATCTGGACCGTGTTACCCGGCGGCAGACTCGCCTGCTCGAACGTCGGCCCGGACACCTCGGCGAGCTGCGCCATCGTGCACGGGGTGTTGCTGTCGATCGCACCGACGAAACACGCGATGTGGGTGGTCTCGGGGACGCTGTACTCGACGTGCACCGTCTGGATCGTGAGATTGATCCCGCTCAGCGGAGCGAACTGCACCTCGGTGCCGTTCAGCGTCTTCGCCACCGCGCCCTTGACCGTGTAGCTCACGTCCAGCTGGGTGTCACCGCTCAGGTCACCCACGGCGATCGAGGTGACGTCACCCTCGACCTTCTGCTCGGCGTTCTTGTCCGCACCACCGGCCTTGACCTTCAGGTCGCCGATCTGCTGGACATGGTCGATGTCATCGGCCAGGTGCCGCCGGGTGAGCAGGAACCGGCTGAACGTGCCGGTGACATTGCTCAATTTCCAGGTCTCGGCGACCCGGAGCAGACCGTCCTCCTCGACCCGGACCTGGGCCGAGTAGCTGGACACGACCGGATCAGCCGTGGAATGAGTGGTTGTCGCGCCGGCCGGGACGCCGGTCAGGGCGGCAAGACCAAGAGCACACAGAGAAGTCCCGAGCAGACGTAGACGCATCGCCCAATCACACCGTAATCAGAGGGTCAGTTGACCCGGGCACCTTACCGTGACGCGGGCCACCATCCCGGTGAGCCGCACCTTGGGCAGTGTTCCGGGCCGGCGGCAACCACCAAGGTGAGGTGAGCCACGGCTCCGCTACCGTCAGGCGGGTGTCAGGCAACCAGTGGGGCCCTCCGCCGGGCCAGTACCCCCAGCAGCCGCCACAGGGCCAGTACCCGCCGCCGGGGCAGCCGTGGCCGCAACAACAGCCGCAGTACGGCGCTCCACAGTACGGCGCTCCCCAGTACCCGCCGCCGCCCGGGCAACCGCAGTTCGGGTGGGGCCCGGCGCCCGGTGGACCGCCGCCGCGGCGGAAGAAGGGTGGCGGCGCCAAGGTCGCCCTGACCGTCGTCGGGGTGATCGTCGTCGGTGTGGTCGGACTGGTCGGCGTGTCCAGCGCGCTGAAGCAGAACGGCAGCGATGACGGCCCGTACAGCAGCCGGCCGAATCCGACGTACAGCTCGACCTACGGGAGCAGTCCGTCGTACTCGCCGACGATGGAGCGCCCGACCGCCAGGGCGACGAATCCGCCGTCCAGGCCACCGACGACCAAGCCGGTCGTCAGGCCGACGGCACCGCGGACCACACCGACGAAGAAGCCGGTGGTGGTGTCGAACCTCGACGTCGTGGCGCGGAACCGGCTCTACAAGGCCGGCGCGATGCGGTCGGTGAACTGCAAGGAGTCGAAGGCGCGGCCGTCGACCTACGCCGGGGCCACAGCGAACTACAAGAACCTCTGGAACTGCCTGAACCGCGCCTGGCCGTCGATGGTCACCAAGTCCGGCTCGAAGTTCCGTCCGCCGAGTGTGCGCACCTTCACCGGCACCATCACCACCCCCTGCGGCGGCTGGAACGACTCCGGCCCGCCGTTCTACTGCCCCAGCACCGAGACCATCTACATGAACCTGACCGAGGACGTCGGCAACTACAACCAGTACCCGCAGAACAGTCCGCGGGTATGGGCCCGGATGTGGATGCTGCACCAGTTCGCCCACGAGTACGGGCACCACGTCCAGCAACTGACCGGGATCATGTCGGCCTCGTGGCGGATGGAATACCAGGCGCCGTCCACGGCAAAGGAGCTGGAGATCAGCCGGCGGCTCGAGCTGCAGGCGTCCTGCTTCAGCGACATCTTCATCGGCGCGAACCGGAACAGCTACCCGATCAAGGGCCAGTCGGCGAAGGAGTGGCGCTGGCTGATCGGGAACGTCACCGACAAGAAGAACGACCACGGCGACGCCGCGAACCACAAGTACTGGGCACTCCGCGGCTTCAACTCCCGCAGCCCGAGTGCGTGCAACACGTACGTCGTATCGCCGAAGAAGGTGCAGTAGCTCACCAGTAGCTCACGACGGGCCGTCGTGGCTGGCGTCCGGCGGCGGGATCACGCAGAGTATGTCCCGGGGGCGTACGGCGAAGGCCTGGGGGGCGCAGGACCGTGCGCTGCTGCGGTACCCCGAGAAGCGCCGGAAGCACCATGTCGACGGCTACACCCAGCAAGGTCGTGAGGAGTTTCGATGTCGGACAGCGGTAACCCACCACGGGGGGACGAACCGGCGGACGGCGAGAACGCCGCTCCCCCGGAGCGCGGGGACGCAGCGTCGCCCCAGTGGTGGACCGGGAGCGAGGCCAAACGCGAGTTCCAGGACCCGTCCGGGTCCGAGGAGCCGCCCCCGGCGAACAACTGGTTCGGCGACGGCTGGACCGCCCGCCGCCCAGAAGACCCCACC
>NZ_SMKA01000100.1 GCF_004348455.1 Kribbella albertanoniae | reverse complement strand
CTCCGGGTGGGGGGTTGCTGGCTCCGGGCACCACAGGTGGCCGGGGACAGGAAATGGGCGGGTACGGCGGCTTTGTGCGCGGCTCGACTGTTTCGGGGGGCGGGCGGTGGTTGGTGGGTGCTCAAGGTGCCTCGAGAAAGAGTAGGCGCGTGATTTTTCTAGATTCTGTCGGGATCTTGCGCTGAGGTGGTCTACTGCATAACCTCCAGGCAGTTCGTCTGGAGGGGATCCGCCAATGTCCCGAACACCTCTGCGCGCCCTGGCCGTCGCCCTGACGTCCGCGGTGCTCGGCGCCACACTCACCGCACCCGCGATGGCCACCCGGCCGGAACCGCGGATCACCCGGGCCGGCCTTGATCCGGCGCTGGTCGCCGGACGCGGGGCCACGGTTCCGTTCGTCGAGCAGGAGGCTGAGAACGCCTTCTTCACCGGCGAACAGATCGGCCCTGGCCGCGAGGCCTACACCCTGCCCGCGGAGGCGTCCGGCCGGACCGCCGTCCGCTTGCAACCACGCCAGTACGTCGAATTCACGCTGACGCACGCGGCCAACGCGCTGACGTTGCGCTACAGCATCCCGGACGCCCCAGCCGGCGGCGGAATCCGAGCACCACTCGACCTCACCGTCAACGGGAAACACAAGCGCACGCTGACTCTGACGTCCGAATACGCCTGGCTGTACGGGATGTATCCGTTCTCCAACGACCCGAACGTCGACCCGACCCCGGGCTGGTGGAAACCGGAGCCCGACCCGGTCGCCAAGCCGTTCCGCCCGAACCACTTCTACGACGAACAGCGCGTGCTGCTGGACCGGACGTACCGCGCCGGCGATCGTGTCAGGTTCGCCGTACCGGAGCACACGAACGCCGCGTGGACCGTCATCGACGTCGCCGACTTCGAACTCGTGAAGGCACCGAACCGGCAGCCCAACCGCTCCCTCGACGTCCGCCTCTTCGGCGCCGACCCGACCGGCCGGCGCGACGCCGCACCGGCGATCGACCGCACCATCGCGACCGCGAAGAAGCTCGGCTGGTCGGTCTTCATCCCGCCGGGCACCTACCAGGTCAACCGGCACATCGTGGTCGACAAGGTCACCGTCCGCGGCGCCGGCAACTGGCACACGATCATCAAGGGCAAGGTCCTGCCCCTCGCCGAACCCGCGCCGGACAAGTCCATCCACAGCGCGCCTGGCTTCTACGGCAAGTACGCCGACGCGGGCGGCAGCACGGAGGTCCACCTGGCCGACTTCGCGATCGAGAGCGACGTACGGGAACGGATCGACACCGACCAGGTGAACGGGGTCGGCGGTGCGATCGGCGGCGGTTCGACGATCGAGAACCTCTACCTGCATCGGACCAAGGTCGGCATCTGGCTGGACGGCCCGATGGACGGGCTGCTGATCCGGAACAACGTCATCACCGACGCGATCGCCGACGGGATGAACCTGCACCTCGGCGTCTCGAACGTCCGGGCCACCAACAACTTCGTCCGCAACAGCGGTGACGACGGCCTGGCGATGTGGTCCGAGAACAACCCGGGCGGCCTGGCCAACCACAACAACGTCTACGACCACAACACCGTCCAGACCCCCGTCCTGGCGAACAACATCGCCATCTACGGCGGTCGCGACAACGCGGTCACCGACAACCTGGTCGCCGACCCGATCCGCGAGGGCAGCACGCTGCACGCCGGTTCACGGTTCAACTCGACGCCGTTCGAGGGCAAGCTGACCTTCGCCCGGAACACCACCGTCCGCGGCGGGCCCCGGGACCTGAACTGGAACATCGGCCTCGGCGCGATCTGGTTGTACGCCTTGCAGTCGACGATGTCGGCCGACCTGCAGATCACCGACAGTTCGTTCCTGGACTCGACGTACAACGCGGTGATGTTCGTCGTCGACTGGCCGGTGAAGGACACCTACGCGATCAACAACGTTGCCGTGCGCAACATCAAGGTCGACGGCACCGGGACCAGCGTCGTGAACGCCCGGGTCGGCGGTGCCGCCTCGTTCGAGAACGTCGACGCCCGCAACGTCGGGGCACCGTTCGTCAACAACTGCGGCACCTTCCAGTTCGACGGTACGCCCGAGTTCGACGTACGACTGCTGACCGGCAACGACGGCAACTGGTACGGCGCCAGTTGGTGTGAGGACCGTCCTGTCGTCGTACCGCCGCCGCCACCGTCCGCCTGGAACTAGGCGTCAGCCGCGATCCGCTCGGCCTCGATCACCGGGGCCGAGCGGTTGCGGAAGGCAAGGATCAGGACGACCGCACCGGCGAAGGTGAAGATCGCGGCGACCAGCGCGGCCGTGTGCATTGCGTGGATGAAAGCATCGTTGGCCAGCGGCACCAAGTGCGGTTGACCGAGCGTCGCTGCGGCATGACGAGTTGCCTCGGCGGACTCGCCAGCCGTGGCGCGAAGGTTGGCCGGCAGCGACGGCGCGATCGCGTGCTGATAGGTCGACGAGACGATCGTGCCGATCACGGCGACGCCGAGCACACTGCCGACCTGCCGGATCGCGTTGCTGACAGCTGATCCGGCGCCGATCCGATCCATCGGTAGCGTCGCAACGACACCCGCAGTGGTCGGCGCGACGGCGGCTCCGATGGCGAGACCGGCCGCTGTACCGACGACGGCGAACCACACCAGCGAGGTGTCCATGGCGAAGGTCAGGTTCAGCACCAGACACAGCGTGAACACGACGAGCGCCGCACCGGAGACGCGAGCGATCCCGAACCGAGCGGCCAGCCGGGCGCCGAGCGGCGAGCCGAGGACCACACCCATTGCCCCAGGCAACGACAACAGACCGGCGTGCAGGGGACTGAAGCCGCGGGACCCTTGCAGATAGAAGGTCTGGTAGAACGCCTGCCCGGTGATCGTCAGGAACAGCGCGCCGAGCGCGAGGTTGCCGGCGGCGAAGTGCCGGTTGCGGAACAGGCGTGGGTCGAAGCTCGGATCGTGCTCCCGCGCCTCGGCGTACAGGAAGGCGGCGATCAGGACGAGGCCGGCGGCGATACTCGCCCAGACCTGCCAGCGGCTCCAGCCGCCGAGGTGGCCGCCCTCGATCAGGCCGTAGGACAACGCGAGCAGGCCGAGGGTGGACAGGCTGAGACCGCGGAGGTCGAACCGACGCCGCTGTGGGCTGCGCGTGTTCGGGAGGAAGACCGCGGCACCGATCAGTGCGATCGCGACCAGCGGCAGGTTGATCAGAAACACCGAACCCCACCAGAACCGACCGAGCAGCACACCACCCAGGACCGGACCGGCGGCCACCCCGACACCGGCGGCGGACGACCAGATCGCGATCGCTCCGGCCCGGCGTTCGGGGGCGAAGGTCCGGCCGAGGATCGCCATCGAGGTCGGCATGATCAGCGCGCCACCCAGTCCCATCGTGGCGCGAGCGAGGATGAGGACGACCGGACTGTCCGCCCAAGCGGCCCACGCGGACGAGGCGCCGAAGATGGCCAGGCCGACCATCAGCACTGTCCGGTGGCCGTAGCGGTCGCCGAGCGCGCCCGCGGCGAACAAGGCGGTGGCGAACAGCAGCGAGTAGATCCCGATCGCCCATTGGAGCTGACCGGGGGAAGCACCGAGCCCCTGGACCGGGTCGGCGAGACGTTCGAGGGCGACGCCCAGGACGGTCGAGTCGATCCAGATCAGCAGCGCGGACAGCACGAGTACGGCGAGCACCCGGCCGGGACGGGTTGGTGTTGGCGGAAGGGACACCACGTCTCCTATGATTGACAGGATCCTGACGAGGTTTCAGTGTGGAATGAATGACAGGTTCCTGTCAATCACTTTTGCGTGAGCGGTTGGCAGAATGAGGAGCATGAAAGAACCCGACCATCGCTTCGGCGTGACCTTCCTGGTGCGGCACGCCTGGCTGAACATGCGCTCAGCAGTGGCCGTCGTCCTGGCCGAGCACGGGCTGTCCGTGCAGCAGTACGGCGCACTGATGGTGCTCACGTATCACCCGGGTAACACGGTGGCCGAGGTCGGCCGTTCGGTCGGTACGGCGCGGCAGTCCGCCAACGAACTGATCACCGGGCTGGAGAAGGCCGGCCTGGTCGAACGCCGTCCGAATCCGCAGGACCGGCGTACTCAACAGCTCTTCCTCACCCCCGCCGGCGAGGAGCGACTCGCGGCCGCCGCCCCCGCCGTACTGGCGCTCGAGGCCGAGCTGGAAGCATCCTTCAGCGACTCCGATCGCAGCACGGCCCGCGACTGGCTCGCGCAGATGGTGCGCAACTCGAAGCACTAAGGTCGTGGGTATGCGCGGACATGCTGAGCGGTTGAACGGGCTGGGCACCACGATCTTCGCGGAGATGTCGGCCCTCGCGGTCGCTACCGGGTCGGTCAATCTCGGGCAAGGGTTCCCGGATACCGACGGTCCGGACTCGCTGCTCGAGGACGCGATCGCCGCGATCCGCGCCGGCGCGAACCAGTACCCGCCCGGCCGCGGCATCCCCGCCCTGCGGCAGGCGATCGTCGACCACCAGAAGCGGTTCTACGACCTGTCCTACGACCCCGACACCGAGGTCCTGGTCACCACCGGCGCCACCGAGGCGATCGCCGCCGCCCTGCTCGCCTTCGTCGAACCCGGTGACGAGGTGATCGCCCTCGAGCCGTACTACGACTCGTACGCCGCCGGCATCGCCTTCGCCGGCGGTCGCCGGGTCCCCGTGACGCTGCGCGCACCGTCGTACCGGCTCGACCTCGACGAACTCCGCGCCGCCGTCACCCCGCGCACCAAGGTGCTGCTGATCAACACCCCGCACAACCCGACCGGCACCGTCCTCACCGACGCCGAACTGCGCGGCATCCGCGACCTGGCCGTCGAACACGACCTGGTCGTCATCACCGACGAGGTCTACGAACACCTCGTGTACGACGACCACCGGCACATCCCGCTGGCGACGTACGAAGGGATGGCCGACCGCACAGTCTCCATCGGCAGCGCCGGCAAAACCTTCTCCGTCACCGGCTGGAAGATCGGCTGGGTCACCGGCTCGCCAGAGGTGGTCACTGCGGTCACCACTGCCAAACAGTTCCTCACCTACGTCTCGGGCTCCCCCTTCCAGCCGGCCGTCGCCAACGCCCTTGCCCTAGGCAACGACTACTTCGACACCGTCCGCGCCACCCTCCAGTCCCGCCGCGACCTCCTCGCCAACGGCCTCGCAGACCTGGGCCTCGAAGTCCACCGCCCCGCCGGCACCTACTTCATCACCACCGACATCCGCCCCCTCGGCCACACCGACGGCATCGACTTCTGCCGCCTCCTCCCCGAACGCACCGGCGTAGTAGCCATCCCCACCCAAGTCTTCTACGACAACAAAGAAGCCGGCCGCCCCCTGGTCCGCTGGGCCTTCTGCAAGAAGGAAGAACTCCTCCAAGAAGCCTTGGTCCGCCTACAGAAACTCTGACGCCAGATCTCTTGCGGAAGCCGTCACGATCTGTGTAATACTGGTGGTAGCTCCCGGGCGCTGCCCGATGAGAAGTGAGGCTGGGAACCCCTCCGGAGGGTGGGACCCAGCCTTCGCGCTTTTCAGCGCACCACGATGTCGTGTCTCGTGAGGATTTCGTCGAGGGCCAGCATCCACCGGGACTCGCCCAGAGTCGCGGCAGTGACCGCACCGGCGATCGCGTCCGGGATCCACAGCATTGGGTCGTCCAGGGGGCGCGCGAAGCGCACAACAAGGGTCTCCGGGACGAGTCCCTTGGCGCGCGCACTGTCTACCAATCGGATGTCACGGCGATCGGGAACGGGTGACCTCGACTCCATCCAGACATCGCCGACCCCGAAATCGGCCAGCTCGTGCAGTAGTCGCTCCAGACAGCACCGCCGGGCACGCTCCTGCTTCGATCCAATCATCGGCGCACCGACGACCACCACCGCAGCGAGATCGATGCTCGCGATCAGCGCCGTGATCAGGTCGCGACGCTTGGTCGGCTCGTTCGCCCAGTGCAATCGTCCGGCGCGCCCCATGGTGATCGCTCGCAACCTCTCACCGATTTCGTAGCGCGCCGCCGGATCAGCAACCGCAGCAGCCATGGTGTAGGTACCGGCTGTCTTGTCACGGCCGACCACGATTGACTCATCGACCCAGGCAGTCAGGGTGAAGTCAGCAGAATGCGAACTAGGCATCCCAGAATTCTTCCGGAACGCAGGCAGGCTCGGCGGCGTTTGTCCACAGGTGTCGCGGGGCATCCAGGGGCATCCCGGGGCAGATCGTCAGGAAAGGAGGCGCGACAGGGTTTCTGGGTCTCGTACGACGGCCGTCGTGTGATCGTCGGCCGTCAGGATCGGGCGTTGGATGAGGATGGGGTAGGCGACCATCGCGGCGATCCAGTCGGCGCGGTGAGCGTCGTCGCGGGGTAGGTCTCGCAGTGCGGCTGCCTCGGGTTCGTTGTGACGGACCACGTGCCACGGGTCGAGGTTCAGGCGGACGAGTACGGCGTCCAGTTCGGCGGCGGTCGGTGGGTCGTCGAGGTAGCGGCGGACTGTGTAGGAGACGCCGGCCTCGTCGAGGGCCTCGGTGGCTGCGCGGCATTTGGAGCAGGCGGGGTTGATCCAGATCTCCATCAGCGGCGGAACCAGACCTTGGTGGAGTGCTGCAGCATGAGGACCAGTAGAGCACCGTGGACAGCCACGCCGAGCAGGCCGGTGGGGATCGACATCAGGCCGCCGAGGATGCCGAGGACGGCGACGCCGATAACCAGGTAGCGGGCCCAGCGACGGCGTTTGCGCAGGTAGAACGCGGGGGCGATGTAGAGGACGGCGCCGACCCAGGCGACCACGACCACCACCGCAGACGAGCCCTTGGACCCGGTGACGATCTCGGAGATCTGGTCGCCGGCGGAGGTGAGGGCCATCAGGCCGAGCAGTGCGTAGAGGACACCGAAGCCGAGCACCACGATGGTTGCCGCCGTCACCTGACGTGGCGGTCGCATCTCTTCGTAGTACTCGGCCCCGAACACTCCCCGATCTTCGCAGACCGGGCAAACGGTCAGGCGGTAACTTCCAGGGCGTCCTTGGACTCGTTCAGCGTCACTCGGACGGTTTCGCCGTCGCGGACTGTGCCGTTGAGGAGGCCTCGGGCGAGTTCGTCGCCGATGGCGGACTGGACCAGGCGGCGGAGTGGGCGGGCGCCGTAGACCGGGTCGTAGCCGGTCAGGGCGAGCCATTCCAAGGCGCCTTCGTCCACTGACAGGGTGATTCGGCGGTCGTTCAGGCGGCGTTGCAGGGCGGTGATCTGGAGCGCGACGATCTTCGTCAGCTCCTCACTGCCCAGCGCGTCGAACAGGACGATCTCGTCGAGCCGGTTGATGAACTCCGGCTTGAAGGACTGCCGTACGACGGCCATCACCTGGTCACGCTTGACCTTCTCGTCCAGCGACATGTCGGCCAGGTAGGCCGAACCGAGGTTGCTGGTCAGAATCAGGATGACGTTCCGGAAGTCGACCGTCCGCCCCTGGCCGTCCGTCAGCCGGCCGTCGTCGAGCACCTGGAGCAGGATGTCGAAGACCTCGGGGTGCGCCTTCTCGACCTCGTCGAGCAGGATCACCGAGTACGGGCGACGCCGTACCGCCTCCGTCAGCTGGCCGCCCTCTTCGTAGCCGACGTAGCCGGGAGGAGCACCGACGAGCCGCGAGACGCTGTGCTTCTCGCTGTACTCCGACATGTCGATCCGGACCATCGCCCGCTCGTCGTCGAACAGGAAGTCGGCCAGCGCCTTCGCCAGCTCCGTCTTACCGACACCCGTCGGACCGAGGAACAGGAACGAACCAGTCGGCCGATCCGGGTCCGAGATACCGGCCCGAGCCCGCCGTACGGCGTCACTGACCGCCTTCACGGCTTCCCGCTGACCGATCAGCCGCTGGCCGAGCTCGTCCTCCATCCGGAGCAGCTTGCCGGTCTCGCCCTCGAGCAGCCGGCCGGTCGGGATGCCGGTCCACATCGCGATCACCTCGGCGATCTCGGTCGGGCCGACCTCCTCGCCGACCATCGCCTCCGGCCCGTCAACCACCTCGGGCTCGGCGTCGGCCTCCTCGAGCTCCTTCGTGAGCTCCGGGATCTCGCCGTACAGGATGCGTGCCGCCGTACCGAGGTCGCCGTCACGCTGGGCGCGCTCGGCCTGGCCGCGCAGCTCGTCGATCCGCTCCTTGATCTCACCGACCCGGTTCAGGCCCGACTTCTCCCGCTCCCAGCGGGCTTCGAGCGCACGCAGCTCCTCCTCGCGGTCGGCGAGGTCGGCGCGCAGCCGCCCGAGCCGCTCCTGCGACGAGGGGTCCTCCTCGCGGGACAGCGCGAGCTCCTCCATCTTGAGCCGGTCGACGGTACGGCGCAGTGAGTCGATCTCGACCGGGGACGAGTCGATCTCCATCCGCAGCCGGGAGGCGGCCTCGTCGACCAGGTCGATCGCCTTGTCGGGCAACTGGCGACCGCTGATGTAGCGGTTCGACAGCGAGGCGGCCGCGACCAGCGCGCTGTCGGAGATGGCCACCTTGTGGTGCGCCTCGTACCGCTCCTTCAGCCCACGCAGGATCGCGATCGAGTCCTCGACCGACGGCTCACCGACGAACACCTGCTGGAACCGCCGCTCCAGCGCCGGGTCCTTCTCGATGCGCGTCCGGTACTCGTCGAGCGTGGTGGCACCGATCATCCGGAGCTCACCGCGCGCCAGCATCGGCTTCAGCATGTTGCCCGCGTCCATCGCGCCCTCGCCGGACGCACCGGCGCCGACCACGGTGTGCAGCTCGTCGATGAAGGTGATGACCTGACCGTCGGACTCCTTGATCTCGGTCAGCACCGCCTTCAACCGCTCCTCGAACTCACCGCGATACTTCGCGCCCGCGACCATCGCGCCGAGGTCGAGGCTGATCAGCCGCCGGCCGCGCAGCGACTCGGGGACGTCACCGGCCACGATCCGCTGGGCGAGCCCCTCGACGACGGCGGTCTTGCCGACGCCGGGCTCACCGATCAGGACCGGGTTGTTCTTGGTACGCCGGGACAGCACCTGCACGACGCGCCGGATCTCGGAGTCGCGCCCGATCACCGGGTCGAGCTTGCCGTCGCGAGCACGCTCGGTCAGGTCGACGCCGTACTTCTCCAGCGTCTTGGTCGTGCCCTCGGCCTCCGGCGACGTGATCCGCCGGTTGCCACGCATCTGGTCGAACGCCTGCAGCAGCGCCTCGGCGGTCACGCCGAGCGCAGTCTTGGCAGGCCCGTCGACGGTGGCGAGCGCGATCAGCAGGTGCTCGGTCGAGACGTACTCGTCCCCGAGCCCGAGCGCGCGCTGCTCAGCCTGGTTCAGCACCTCGCCAGTCTTCGGTGACAGGCTCGGCGCCTGCACACTCCCCCCGCTGGCCTTCGGCAGCCGGCCCACCTGCTCGGCGGTCCGGCGTCGTACGGCGTCCATGGCGCCACCGGCGGCCTCGAGCAGACCGGTCGTGGTCCCCTCGGGCTGCGCGAGCAGCGCGGACAGCAGGTGAATCGGTTCCACGGTCGGGTTGCCCGCCGCGGAGGTCTGACGGATGGCGACCGACAGCGTTTCGCGGGCCAGCGTCGTCAACCGCTGAACATCCATGTTCCAGCCTTTCAGTTCAAGCAACTACGTTCACTAGACATAACCTAGCCAAACTTGAGTCCATTCCACTCAACTCTAGGGGATCTCTCCGGGACAACCCAGGGATCTGCCGCTGATTCCGGTCTAGTCTTGAACTTCTGGCGTGTTCGTTCCGTCAACGCAAGTGAGACCACCGCCCGCCTCTGGAGGAACCACTTGCAACCCCATCGCTGGCTGACGCCCCTCGTGGGCCTGAGCCTGACGCTCGGCGGCGCCACCGCTGCCACCGCGTCCCCACCGCCCCGCCCGTCCAACCCCACCGCTTCGACGGTCAGCCTGATCACCGGCGACCAGGTCCGCGTCACCACCGGCCCCGGCAACCGGGTCCGGACGGCCTTCATCCCCGGCCCCGGCAGTACGTCGGACTCGGCCCTCACGACCACCCTGAACGGGCACACGTACGTCGTACCGTCCGCCGCCGCGGCCGATGTCACCGCCGGTCGCCTCGACCGCAGCCTGTTCGACGTCACCACCCTGATCGCCGAGGGCGCCACCGACAGCACCCCGGTGATCATCAGGTACGCCGGCAAAGCATCAGCCCGCTCGGCAGTCGCCGGTACGACGGGAGGCCGGGTGCTCGCCAGTCTCGGCGCCCGCGCGACCCGCGTCTCTCAAGGTGAGGCGTTCTGGCGGTCCCTCACCCCGGGCAAGACCGCTCGGGTCGCCTCGACCGTCACCCGGATCAGCCTCGATCGGCGGGTGAAGGTGAACCTCGACCAGAGCGTCCCGCAGATCGGTGGACCCGCCGCCTGGCAGCGCGGATTCACCGGTAAGGGCGTGAAGATCGCCGTACTGGACACCGGCATCGACCCGACGCACCCCGATGTCGCCGGCCGGGTCGCAGCGGCCGAGGACTTCAGCGAGTCCGGTGACGCGGCCGATCACCACGGCCACGGCACGCACGTCGCAAGCATCGCGGCCGGCAACGGCACTGCGTCCGATGGCAAGTACAAGGGCGTCGCTCCGGACGCCACGCTGCTCAACGGCAAGGTGCTCGACAACGACGGCAACGGCTACGACTCCGGCATCATCGCCGGTATGGAGTGGGCCACCGCCCAGGGCGCGTCGGTCGTCAACCTCAGTCTCGGCGGCGGTCCGAGCGACGGCACCGACGAACTCTCCCAGGCCGTCAACCGGATCAGCAAGCAGACCGGCGCACTGTTTGTCATTGCCGCAGGCAACTGTTTCCGGCCGACTCCGGGCACCGTCAGCACTCCGGCTGCCGCCGACGAAGCGCTTGCTGTCGGCAACCTTCAACGAGACGGCCTGCCGAGCAGCACGTCCTGCCACGGCCCGCGCAAGGGCGACGGTGCATTGAAGCCGGAGCTCTCCGCACCAGGCACCGACCTCGTCGCCGCCCGCGCTGCCGGCACCAGCCTCGGTGAGCCGGTCGACGAGAACTACACCACCCTCTCTGGTACGTCGATGGCCAGCCCGCACGTCGCCGGTACGGCGGCCCTGCTGGCTCAGGCGCATCCGGACTGGAAGGCGGATGCGCTCAAGGCCCGGCTGATCTCGACCGCCGATCCGCAGCAGGGCAGCTCGCTGGCCGAGCAGGGCGCCGGCCGGGTCGACGCCGACCAGGCCACGGCCACCGAGGTCACGGTCGACACCGGCGAGCTGGAGCTGGGCCGCCTGGCCTGGCCGTACCCGCAGACCGATGTCGTCACCCGCGAGCTCACCTACCGCAACCCGACCGGTACGCCGGTCACCCTCAAGCTGGCCGTCGATCTCGAGTCCACCCAGCTGAGCGCCGACCAACTCGTCGTACCGGCGAACGGCGAGGCGAAGGTCACCGCCACGACTGATCGCGCGAAGAAGGGCCCGGGCAACTTCGCGGGCCGGATCACCGCGACCGCGGACGGCGCCGACCCGCTCGTCACGACCATCGGCTGGTACGCCGAGCCGGAGGTCTACGAGCTGACCGTCACCGGCATCACCCATGCCGGCGGACCAGCCTCCGGCGAGCTCGCCGTGAACCGGCTCGACGGTCCGCAGCCTGAGCTCGGCCAGTCGCATGGCGTCCCGTTCGAAAACGGCGTCGCGAAGGTGCGGCTCGCGCCGGGCAAGTACGACGTCTCGTCGCTCATCATGGCCGCGGCAACCGACCAAGCACCCGGCCGCTTCGACCTGGTGCTGTCCGACGAGTTCGCGATCAGCAAGGCCACCGCGCTCACCCTCGATGCGCGCAAGACCCAGACGCTCGACCTCGGCGCGCAGGGCCAGCCGGGCAGTGCAGCACCCCGGGAAGTCTCGATGACCCACGTCCGCGCCGTACCGGACTGGCGTCGTACCGACTCGGTGAGTCAGACCGGCTCCCGACGGACGTTCGCCGCGACACGTACTGCTGAGAAGACGATTGGTACGGCCGAGATCGCATTCGGCAAGCGGATCGAGCAACCGCCGTACCAGGCTCAGATCGTCGGCGGTGCGTCGTTCACCGCGCTGGACTTCCACTTCGGGCCGCGATTCACCGGTCAGAAGGAGCTGCAGGTCTTCGACGGCGGTACGGGGACGCCGGCCGAGCTGACCGGGGCGAAGGGCAAGCTCGCGCTGATCCGCTCCGACCAAACCCAGCTGAGCGGCGACCTCGCGGCGAACGCCGAGCAGGCGGGCGCGGCCGCGGTCATGCTCTACGACCCGAGCAGGGCCGGTGACGGCGCGATCTTCGCGTTCTGGGCGTACACCGACAACGGCGACGCGAAGGTTCCGACCATGCGGATCTCTCGGGTGAACGCCCAGCGCCTGCTGGAGCGGCCCACGACCGTCCGGGTGACTGGTCAGGCGGTCACGCCGTACGTGTACGACCTGGTCGTGCCCTGGGCGAACCGGCTGCCGGCCGACACCGAACTCACCGTCAACCGCGACCAGCTCGCGACGGTGGACGAAACCTTCGGCACGCACACCGGCCTACCGACCGCCGAGGCACGCACCGGCATGACACCGGCGGGAGCCGACCTGAACAGCTTCCTGCTCCCGTACGTCGTGGGCCCGACGAAGCGGACGTCGTACGTGCTCGCCAACCAGGTCTCGTGGTACGGCCAGATCGTCGTTGACGGCTCGGAGGCGGATCCCATCGTACTCGGGGCGCCGCGCGTCTACCGGCCTGGCACGAAGACGGTCGAACGCTGGCTGACCCCGATCATCAACAGCGGCCTCCCTGACGCCGACGTCGGGCCGATCGCCCAGGTCGGTCGGTACGACGGCGGCCTGAGCATGGCGATCAGCACCCTCAGCCATGGGCCCGGGCAGTTCTCTCCTTGGTGGTCGACGACCGGCGACACCTCAATCGTTGCCCATCGCAACGGTGTGGAGATCTTCTCCGACAACTCCGTACCCGGCGGATTCGTCGAGGTACCACCCGAGGCCGCCGACTACGAGATCCACCTGAAGAACAGCCCCGACCCGGCGCTCTTCCGCTACTCCACCACCGTCGAGTCGCACTGGAAGTTCCACTCCAAGGGCGGCGAGCAGGAGCAAATGCCCTTGGTCCTAGCCGATCTCGACGTACCCCAAGCCAACGCCCACAACCAGGTCCCCACCGGCCGCCCCGTCACAATCACCCTCGGCCTCCGCCACCAGTTCGGCTCCGGCAGCGCCGCAACCTTCGCCAAACCCAAACTACAAATCTCGTACGACAACAAACACTGGACCACGCTGCCGCTCACCGGATCGGGAACCAACTACACCGCCAAGGTGATCCACCCGGTCAGCGCCGCAGGCAAATCCCCCTCCCTACGCCTAACCGCAACAGATGCTGACGGCAACAGCCTCACCCAACACATAACCGCCGCCTACGGCCTGAAGTGAACCCACGGGGATGGCGCCCTTGACCGCGTCATCCCCCGCCTCGCCTCCCTCCAGGCCAACGCACCCTCCGCCCAGTGGGTTCAGTGTGCGGGCTCAATCCAGGACTGCGGTGGCCTCGATCTCGACGAGGTGTTCCGGTACGTCGAGTGCGGCGACACCGATCAGGGTTGCAGGCGGGGTCGGGGTGGTGCCGAGTTTGGCTGCTGCTCGGGCGATTCCGTCGAGCAGTTGCGGCATCTTCTCCGGCTTCCAGTCGACGGCGTAGACAGTCAGGCGGGTGACGTCGGCGAACGAGCCGCCGGCCGCGGCGAGCGCCGTACCGACGTTCAGGTAGGCCTCTTCGACCTGAGCAGCCAGATCCGGTACGGCATTCCAGGCGACCTGGCCGGCGACGAACACCAGCCGCGTGCCGGACGCAACCGCGACCTGGTGGTAGACGTCGATCTCGGGGAGACCGGCGGGATTGATCAGCGTGACGGCCATGTCGACCCCTTTCATACTCTCTTGTGGTTACTCAGGAACCGTAGGAGAGTATGAGCCGGAACGGAAGAACGCACTTTTCGGTGATTGGGGCACCCGATGGGAACCAAGGACGACCAGACCGACCTCGGCCGGGCGGATTCGCTGGCCCGCGAGATCTTCTCCGACGTCGCGAACAAGTGGGCCTTTCTGATCATCGAGACCCTCGGCAACGACACCCTGCGCTTCAGCGACCTCCGCAACCGCGTCGACGGCATCAGTCACAAGATGCTCACCCAGAATCTCCGCATGCTCGAACGCAACGGCCTCGTCGACCGCACGGTCTACCCCGTCGTCCCTCCCAAGGTCGAGTACACCCTCACCGAAGCAGGCCAGGGCCTCCGGGCAACCGTCGACAGCATGTGCGCATGGACCCACAAGTACTTCACCCACATACAGTCCGCCCGCCAAACCTTCACCGAGCGGACCGCCAGCACCCACTAACTGCGGTTGGAAGGCGGACCTCACGCCTGGGCGTGCTCCGGCGATCGCGGTTAGTGGGTGGTGCAGGTCCGCAAATGCGACTCAGCGCTGATAGGCGCCTGAGTCCCAGGAGGCCAGGCCGGTGAGGGATTTGCCGGCCAGGTCTTCGGGGTAGCCGGAGTTTTCGGCGCGGCCGATGGCGGGGCTGCCGGCTTTCAGGCGGAGGTCGGTGGAGCTGGTGTAGAGGGGGTCGGCCTTGACCGAGCGGGTGCCGAGGGTGAACTGGTAGACGGCGCCCTGATAGACGCCGCGGTCCTCGTCGGCGGCGTCGGCGGGGTTGTGGGTGTCGAAGGAGTCGTCGTACCCGACCTTCTTGCCGACCTTGACGATGTTGTTGCGGAGTTTGAGGATGCCGGGGCCGCAGCCTTGGTCGCAGCTCCAGCCGTCGCCGTTCGGCAGGTTGACGGAGTTGTTGATCGCGAGGGTACGACGTACCGGGCCGATGTGACTGAGCGCGCCGCGGGTGATCAGGAAGGTGCCGGAGGGCTTGGTCGAGGTGACCGAGTTGTAGGCGAAGACGTTGTCGTCGGCGGTCTTGCCGGCCTCGTGACCGAGTTCGGTGAAGGTGTCGTTGTCGGCGGTCTTGTTGTACTCGATGTGGTTCCGGTTGCCGTTGAAGATCTCGACCGCGGCACCGTCGTACCCGTAGTCGTGGCTGGTGTGGAAGCTGCCACTGATCGTGTTGTGGCGGATCTTGTTGTCGTCGCCGTGCACCAGGACGCCGAACGCGCCGGAGTCGTCGTCGGGGTGAGTGTCGTCGTCGACGCTCATCTTGTTGTTGTCGACGATCGTGCTCCAGCGGACATCGTTCCAGTCCGAGCCCTCGACGATCGAGATCCCGGTGACGTTGTTGTCGGCCTGCACGGTGTCCAGCACGATGCTGTCGCCGAACAACTCGAACCCGGCCCAGTTGCAGCCGCTGGCGCGGAGGTCACCGATGAAGATGTCGTTGCCGGTGACGTTCACGCAGTTCAGCACCGGGCCACCGACCTTCGGCAGCGCGCCGGTGCCGTACGCACCAACAGTGATTCCATCGCGTGACAGGTTCAGCGAACCCGTCCACGACGAGCCTCGTTTGAACAGCACGTGCTGACCCGGCTCGAAGGCGTAGCCGTTGACCTTGGCGAGGCTCTTCCAAGGCGTGGTCTCGCTCTTTCCGGAAGCGGCGTCGTTCCCCGCAACCGAGTCGATGTAGAAGGTCGTCGGCTCCGCAGCGGGCGCCGTGAGGAGGGTGGCGGACAGGAGGACGGGACTCAGGAGGGCGGCGAGGATAGGCACGTCTGCAAGACTCCGGGCGACCCCTGACCAACGTCAACGACTCACCATGGCCAGTTCTCACCGTTGTCCACTTCTTACCAATGGACACCGCTCATCAGTGGACTCACCGCTGACCCGCGGTCACCAGCCCCGCGTCGTACGCCAGGATGACCGCCTGCACCCGATCCCGCAGACCGAGCTTGGCCAACATCCGGCTGACGTGCGTCTTCACAGTGTGCTCAGTCAGGTGCAGTTCCTCCGCGACCTCGGCGTTCGAGTTGCCCTTGGCAACCAACACCAGCACCTCCCGCTCGCGAGCAGTCAGTACGTCGATCCGCTCCGCCACCGCTGGATCCAGCCGGGTGTCGGCGAACCGGTCGATCAGCCGCCGCGTCACCGGTGGCGCCAGCAGCGCATCACCGGCCGCGATCACCCGGACGGCGTTGATCAGCTCGTCCCGCGACGATCGCTTCAGCAGGAACCCACTGGCCCCGGCCCGCAGCGCGTCGTACACGTACTCGTCGAGGTCGAAGGTGGTCAGGATCAGCACCCGCGGTCCGCCGGCGAGCTGGCGCGTGGCCTCGATCCCGTCCATCACGGGCATCCGGACGTCCATCAGTACGACGGCCAGGTCGAGGATCGCGGCCGCCTGCCGGATCGCATCCGCACCGTCGACCGCCTGCGCGACAACCTCGATATCCGGCTGCCCGTCCAGGATCATCGCGATCCCGTCCCGGACCAGGTCCTGGTCGTCCACCACCATCACCTTGATCGGACGGTCGTTCACCGACGACCTCCGACCGGCATCCACGCGTCCACAGTCGTCCCGGCTCCCGGCGTACTGCGGATGTCCAGCGTGCCGCCCTCGATCCGCACCCGTTCACGCATCCCAGCCAGCCCATGTCGGTTGCCGCGACGCGCTGCAGCGACATCGAACCCGACCCCGTCATCGGTCACCTCGACCCGCACACCCGTCTCCTCGCTCCGCACCGCCACCCGGACCCCGGTCGCCTTCGCATGCTTGACCACGTTGGTGAGCGCCTCCTGCACCAGCCGGTACGCCGTCACCTGCTGACCCTCCGGTGGAGTCTCGAGATCACCCTGCAGGTCGAGTTCGATCGGCAGGTGGTCGTCGGCAACGTCCGCGACCAACTGTGACAGATCCGAAAGCCCAGGCTGGGGAGCCAGTTGCGGATCGGCGATCCCGTCCTCATCGCGCAACGTCGACAACAGCCGGTCCAGCTCGCTCAACGCCCGCCGCCCGGCGTCCCCGATCCGCTGGAACCCAGCCAGTACGTCGGTTTCGCCGCGCCGCACGAGATCCGGGCCGGTCTCCGCCTGGATCACCATCAGGTTCACCGCGTGCGCGACCACGTCGTGCAGATCGCGCGCGATAATCGCCCGCTCGGTGAGGACGACCTGCTCGGCCTCCAGTTCCTCAGCTGCCTGCTCCAGCTCAGCCTCACGCCGCGCGGCCTCGCGGTTGCGCCGATACTGCCGAACCGCGATCGCCGCGAGGACCGGAATCAGTAGGAGCAACGAGAGAGCGTACGGCCAGACGTTCTGCGCAATGCCGTCGTACGTGCTGTTGCGCAGAACGCCGTCGAAGACGTTGTCCCACCCCCGGCGCTTTATCTCCGGGAAGATCAGCTCCAGTGTCCGAACCCTTGTCACCCGGGTGATCACCGGCAGCACGACCAGCAGACCGATTGCCACCGGCAACGTCCACCGCAGGCTCCGGGACCGCTTCGGGTTCGCGACCATCCAGTACAACGCGAGACCGAAAGCGCCGTACAGACTGAACACCGGCCCGAACGACTGCCAGTTGGCGATCAGACTCGCCATCGCCAGGACCACCACCGGGATCACCGGCCACCGCCGGAGCACGAGGGTCAGTCCGGCGACCGCGACGCCGTACGGCATCCACCCCGGCGCACTCCACCAGCCGCCTGCGAACAGGTCGTGGCCGACCTCGGTCATGATCAGACCCGAGACGACCGCTGCCAGGAGGACGTCGCGGATCCACGGATCGTCGGGGGTGCTGACGAACGCCCAGAGCTCGGCCCAGCGTCGACGCACGGGGACCGCCTCGGCGCGGCGCCGGATCACCAGGAACACCAGCGCCGACAGCACCACCACGATCGACAACCACCACGGGTTGTCGACCGCGTACCAGTCGATGTACGGCAGGTCGATCACGCGCTCCACTTGCCAGTAGAGGAAATCAAGCGGGCCGCCGCCACCACGCAGCAGTTCCGGCAGGACCGGGATCGCGGCGCCCGCCACGGTGATCGCGATCACCGTCCTCGCCCGGCACCGCCCGGCCGACGACCAGAGCGCCATCACCACACCGCCGTACAGGAGCCAGGGCGGCTGATCCAGGAAGCTCACTACGTACGACCCGAGCAGGAGACCGCAGAACGCCACCGCTGGTTCGATCCGGCGGAGCGCGATGAGCAACGGCATCATCGTCAGGACCACCCGCAGCCATAGCGGGGCGTACCGCCAGCCCTGGGCGTCGGGATCGGCCGCGTGGAGCTGCATGACGACCAGGGCGGCGACCGCGATCGCGGCATCGACCCAGAGCGCACGCCGTTCGGTCCAGAGGTCCTTCACGCCTCCCATTGTGGGGGTGGGGCGGCCCGGAAGCCGTCACTCTCAGGAGTGATACCCGGCCGCGGCGGCCCATACCCCGTGGTGAGCACGGTCCATCCCTGAAGGCGATGTGGTGACCGGGGGCTCGCCGGGATCGTCGAAGGCATGACGATCAGCCCCGTTCGCCCCGCCCTCGAAGGGGCTGCTGGCAACAGATTCGCCGCCCGGCACCCAGTCCTTGCCCTCAGCATCGGTACGGCGGCGTTTCTTGCGCTGTGCATAGCGCTCTGGCCGCCAACCAAGGATCTGTACGACCACCGCGTGTACGTCGCGGCCGCGAAGGCGCTCCTGCACGGCCAGGACATTTACACCGCGCATCACGCCTCCCCCGACCTACTCGGCTACACCTACCCGCCATTCGCCGCGCTACTGATGGCGCCGCTCGGCCTCCTCGGGACGGGTGCCGGCCGGCTGGCAATGACCGCGCTCTCAGCCGTGTCCCTGCTCATCATCGGAGCAGCCACGGCCCGAGCGCTGCGCCCGGGTTGGTCGACCCACCACGTGCTGGCAGCGGGGTTGGCCCTAGCCGCTGCCGGGCTCGCGCTGGAGCCGGTGCGAATGACGTTCCACTACGGGCAGATCAACCTGATGCTGCTCGCGGTTCTGCTGATCGATCTGCTCGGGCACCTGCCGCGGTTCCGCGGCGTACTGATCGGTGTTGCCACCGGCATCAAACTGACCCCGGGCATCTTCATCATCTACCTGCTGGTGACGCGCAGATACCGCGAGGCGGCAACGGCCTCGGCCGTCACCGTCGCCACGATGGTGCTCGGATTCCTGGCCATGCCGGACGCGGCCCGGCGGTTCTGGGGCGTCTACATCTTCGACCCGACCCGCCCTGGCTCGAGCACGCTGGTGTCCAACCAGGCGTTGCGCGGCGTCATCGACCGCCTGTCCGGCGGTCCACAAGGGACTGCTCCACTCTGGATCATCGCGGCCGTCGCCACCTTGATCGTCGGCTTCGTGACCGTACGGCGTGCTTTCGACCGCGGCCTGCTCTTGGAATCAGTCCTTCTGACCGCTGCCATCGGGGTACTCATCTCGCCGATCTCCTGGACCGCCCACTGGGTCTGGGCGCTCCCGGCCTGTGCCCTGCTCTGGACACGCGCGACCACAGTCGCCCGCGCCGGACTCGCAGCGCTCACCACAGTCACCTTCGGGATCGGCCTCCCCTGGCTGGCGCCGTACATGGACGATCGAGAGCTGCACCACCACGGCTTCGAGCTGTATCTCGGCAACTCCTACACAATCTGCGCGGTAGTGCTGCTGGTCGCAGCAGCTTGGCGGCGTCGTCCATGAGCCAGCGAAGATGGATGCTACTAGCAACGATCCTGCCGCTGCTGTGCCTCGTGCGTTGGCATCCCTGGTCTGCTCGCATGGACGATCTCGGGATCTACTACGCCGCGGCCCGCGGACTGGTCGACGGCCAGGACATCTACACCTCACACCTCGCGTACTACCCCGACATCGGCCTCGGCTTCACCTATCCGCCGTTCGCAGCGATGGTGTTCTCGCCGTTCGCGATCGGCCTGCCCTTCGCCCGCACACTGATCACGGTCGCATCGGCGTTGTCGCTGCTGGTGATCGGGTGGGCGACGGCCAAGAAACTCCACTGGCCGCCGACGGTCGGCGTACTGATCGCTAGCACTGCCTTGCTGTTCGAGCCGGTGCAGTCGACCTTCCGACTCGGCCAGATCAACCTTGTCCTACTGGCGATGCTGATGGTGGATCTGCTCGGGCTGATCCCGCGGCGGTATCGCGGCGTCCTCATCGGCGTTGCCACCGGCATCAAACTGACGCCGGGCATCTTCATCGTCTTCCTCTTGATCACCAAGCGGTACCGCGAGGCTCTGATCGCTAGCGTGACAACGGCAATCACGATGGTGGTCGCGTTCCTGGTGGCGCCCAGCTCGACGATCGACTTCTGGACGAAGTACATCTTCGACCCGGGTCGCGTGGGGCCGCCGCACTACCTCAGCAACCAGTCGATCCGTGGCGCGATCACCCGGATCACCGAGGACTCGCCCATGACCGGTCCGTTGTGGTTGCTACCGGCAATGATCGTCGGCGTCGCCGGACTCGCCGCCGCGCGCCGTCTGCACGATCGCGGTCTGGACTTCGAGGCCGTCGTCACGACCGCATTCACCGCCCTGGCGGTCTCACCGATCTCGTGGACGAACCACTGGGTCTGGGCAATCCCCGCGGCGGCACTCGCCTGGCACCACCGCGGCAAACTGCTCTCGTTCCGTACGGCGCTCTTCGCATTCTGGATCGCGATCTTCCTGGCCGGACTACCGCGGCAACTCCCGTATGGCGCCGATCGCGAGTTCGACTACAGCGGACTGCAGACCCTGGTCGCTGATTCCTACCTGCTCTGCGCAGTAGCGCTGATCGCATTCGGGCTCACGGGTCAGTGTTTGAAATCCCCAGCGCGGACGCGGTACACCTGCAGATTGAGGTCGTAGTACTTGTCCGTCTCGCCGACCCACTCCATCCCGAGCCGCTGGGCAGCACTGATCGCGCGTTTGTTGTTCGGGCGGGCGACGGCGAACAGTTCGTCGACCTCACCGGTCTTGAACGCCCAGCTCATCAGCGCCTTGCTCGCCTCGGTCGCGTACCCGTTGCCCCAGGCCGACGGCCGCAGCTGCCAGCCGATCTCGAGATCCTCCTCGTACGGCGGCAGCAGGCGGATCAGCAACCCGCCGATCACCTCGTTGTCCTCCCGCCGGACCACGGCCCAGCGGCCGGCCGGCACGACGAAGTTCGGCTGCGCCTCGATCCAGGCGGTCAGGATCATCTTCATGGTGGCCACGTCGGTGACCTGGTCGATGGCCGGCGAGAGCCACGGCGCCACCTCGGGCGAACCGTAGATCTCCAGCGCGGCATCGGCATCGTCTTCTTGCCAGTCCCGGATCAACAGCCGGTCCGTCTGCAGGCTCAGCGTCACCTCGCCAGCGTACGTGGTACCGATGAACCGCGGGAGAACAAGAAGCCGCAGGGTGGCCCGAAACGGACCACCCCGCGGGGGCCGAAGAACACCCGGGGGAGGGTGCGACTCCGGCTGTGGAGGCGTCGAGGGGGGAATCGATGCGCCTCCACCGGATCCGGAGGCCCCGAGGGGTGGGGTTCGGAAACCTCCGGTGGTTCAGTTGTGCCGGATCAGCGCGGTCCGAGCTCCAGCGGCTGGGTACGGATCCAGCGCGTCGTGGTCTGCTGGCGGCCCATGGCGATCACGTCGCCGGCGGGACCGGCCGAGAAGACCCGGCTGGAGGTGCTGCGTCGCGAGACGCCGACCCCCCGCTGGACCTCTGCCAGGAGCTGGTTCACCTGGGAACGCAGATCCTCCACCTCCGACTGTAGCGCGAGGATGTGCCGGATTCCCGCCAGGTTGACGCCCTCTTCCTGGGACAGGTGCTGCACATACCTCAGCCGGGCCACGTCGTACGCCGAATAGCGCCGGCCGCGGCCGGACGCCCGGCTCGGCACCACCAGGCCGAGCCGGTCGTACTGCCGCAGGGTCTGCGGGTGCATGCCAGCCAGCTGGGCCGCCACCGAGATCACGTAGATCGGGGTGCGGTCGTCCCAGGTCGGCACCTGGCCGAACGGGCGGTTCTTCGCTCCTGAGGCCATCAGGTGCTCCCGAACAACCCGGCCCGTAGATCAGGCTGGTCCGAGGCCGAGCTGAACTCCTGCAGCTTGGTGCGCTGCTCGTCGGTCAGCTCGTGCGGGACCTGGACCTGGAGGGTCAGCAGCAGGTCGCCCTTGGTGCCGTCCCGGCGGACCGAGCCCTTGCCCCGGACTCGGAGCTTGCTGCCGTTCGCCGTACCGGCCGGGATCCGGACCGTGACCGGAAGACCGTCCAGCGTCGGCACCTTGATCTCGGCGCCGAGTGCCGCCTCGGTGAAACTCACCGGGACGCTCAGCGTCAGGTGCTCGCCCTGGCGACCGAAGATCCGGTGCGGGGTGACGTGCACGGTGACGTAGAGGTCACCCGAAGGGCCACCCCGCTCGCCGGCCGCGCCCTTGCCCTTGAGCCGGATCCGCTGGTTGTCCTGGACACCTGCCGGGATCCGGACCTGCATGGTCCGGCTCGACTGGCCGCGGCCGGAGCCGTGGCAGGTCTCGCACGGCTGGTCGACGACCAGACCGCGACCCTTGCACTCGGTGCACGGCTCGGTCATGGCGAACACGCCGCCCTGGACCGAGGTCTGCATCCCCGTGCCTTCGCACTTCAGGCAGACCTTCGGCACCGTCCCGTACTTCGCGCCGGTCCCGCGGCAGGTCTTGCACGGCTCGTCACTGGTCATCCGCAGCGCCACAGTCACACCGTTCACGGCCTCGGCGAACTCGATCGTCGCCTCGGTCTCGATGTCCTGTCCGCGTCGCGGTCGCGCCGTCGTCGACGTACTGGTCGACGAGCGGCCACCACCGCCGAACATGCCGCCCAGGATGTCGCCCAGGCCGCCACCGGCCCCGGCCGCGCCACCGCTGCCACCACGGTTGAACAGGTCGCCGACGTCGAAGTTGAAGCCGCCGCCCTGCTGACCACCGCCCGGCATCCGGAAGCCGCCGCTGCCGAAGAGCCGCCGCGCCTCGTCGTACTCCTTGCGCTTCTTGGTGTCCCCGACCACGTCGTACGCCTCGGAGACCTCTTTGAACTTCGCCTCCGCGGTCGCATCACCCTGATTGGAGTCCGGGTGATACTTCCGCGCCAGCTTCCGATACGACTTCTTGATCTCGTCCTGCTCGGCGGTCTTGGAGACGCCGAGGACCTTGTAGAAATCCTTCTCTATCCAGTCCTTCGTGCTCACTCGACGCCTCCCCTCTCGCCTAGGCAGTTACTCCGCGGACTTGTCCGCGGCCTGATCGTCTTCACCGGTGTTCTCCGCCGGGGTGTCCGGCAGCTTCTCGGTCGGCTCCGAGACGGCCACCCGGGCCGCCCGCAGGATCCGCTCGCCGTGCCGGTAGCCCGGCTGCATCACCATGGTCGCGGTCGGGCCGTCGACCTCGTCGGAGTAGTTGTGCAGCAGCGCCTCGTGGATGCGCGGGTCGAACGCGTCGCCGGGCTCGCCGAACTTCACCAGTCCGAGCTTCTCGGTGACCCGCTCCAGCGATTCCGCGACCGCCTTGAACGCACCCTCGAGCTCACCCGCCTCGCGGGCCCGGCCGACATCGTCCAGAGTCCCGAGCAGCTCGCTGAGCACCGTGCCGATGACGAGCTCGCGGCTCGCCTCCCGGTCCCGGTCCACCCGGCGCTTGTAGTTCACGTACTCCGCCTGCAGTCGCTGCAGGTCCGCCGTACGCTCCGAGAGCGCCTCGGTGAGGAGGGCCTCCTGAGCTGACGGGCCCGTCAGCGAAGAGATGTCGTCCGGAACCCCGGCGGGAGCCCCAGCTGATGTCTCAGTGGGCTCCCGCACCTCTCCGGTCTCCGGGTCGATCCGGCGCTTGTCGCGGACGACGGGGTCACCGTCGCCGAACTCGCTACCAGTGGATCCATCCGTCACTTGTCGTCCGCCTTCTTGTCCTGCGGCCGGTCCTCGTCCACGATCTCGGCGTCGACAACATCGTCGTCGTTGTCGGCCTTCGCCTGCTCGTCGGCCGGCGCGCCTTCCTCGGAGCCACCAGCGGCCTGGGCGTTCGCGTACATCGCGGCACCCATCTTCTGGCTGGACTGGGACAGCTTCTCCGACGCCGCCTTGATGGCCGCGTCATCGGTGCCCTCGAGCGCCTTCTTCAGCTCCGCGACGCCGTCCTTGACCTCGGTCTTGACGTCGTCCGGAACCTTGTCCTCGTTCTCGGAGAGGAACTTCTCGGTCTGGTAGACCAGGCCCTCGGACTGGTTGCGGGACTCGACGGCCTCGCGGCGCAGCCGGTCCTCCTCGGCGTACTGCTCGGCGTCCTTGACCATCTGGTCGATGTCGGTCTTCGGCAGCGCGGAGCCACCGGTCACCGTCATCCGCTGCTCCTTGCCGGTGGCCAGGTCCTTGGCGTTGACGTGCACGATGCCGTTCGCGTCGATGTCGAAGGTGACCTCGATCTGCGGCACGTTCCGCGGCGCCGGCGGCAGGCCGGTCAGCTCGAAGTTCCCGAGCGACTTGTTGTCGCGGGCCATCTCGCGCTCACCCTGGTAGACCTGGATCATCACCGACGGCTGGTTGTCCTCGGCGGTGGTGAAGATCTCCGAACCCTTGGTCGGGATCGTGGTGTTGCGCTCGATGATCTTGGTGAACACGCCACCCTTGGTCTCGATGCCCAGGCTCAGTGGGGTCACGTCGAGCAGCAGGACGTCCTTGACCTCACCCTTCAGCACACCGGCCTGCAGGGAGGCGCCGACGGCGACGACCTCGTCCGGGTTCACACCCTTGTTCGGGTCCTTGCCACCGGTCAGCTCCTTGACCAGCTCGGCCACGGCGGGCATCCGGGTGGAGCCACCGACGAGGATGACGTGGTCGACCTTCGACACGTCCACGCCGGCGTCCTTGATGACGGCCTTGAACGGCGCGCGGGCGCGCTCGAGCAGGTCGGTGGTGAGCTTCTGGAACTCGGCCCGGGAGAGCTTCTCCTCCAGGTGCAGCGGGCCGGAGTCGGTCAGGCTCAGGTACGGCAGGTGGATGCTGGTCTCGGCGGCGCTGGACAGCTCGATCTTGGCCTTCTCGGCGGCCTCGGTCAGACGCTGCATGGCCATCTTGTCGCCGGACAGGTCGGTGCCGTTCTTGTTCTTGAACTGGGTCACCAGCCACTGCACGATCCGCTGGTCCCAGTCGTCACCACCGAGGTGGTTGTCACCGGAGGTCGCCTTCACCTCGAAGACGCCGTCACCGATCTCCAGCAGCGACACGTCGAAGGTGCCACCACCGAGGTCGAAGACCAGGATGGTCTGCTCGGTGCCCTTGTCCAGGCCGTAGGCCAGCGCGGCGGCGGTCGGCTCGTTGACGATCCGGTGCACCTTCAGGCCCGCGATCTCGCCGGCCTCCTTGGTCGCCTGGCGCTGCGCGTCCGAGAAGTAGGCCGGCACCGTGATGACCGCGTCCGTGACCTGCTCCCCGAGGTACGCCTCGGCGTCCCGCTTCAGCTTCTGCAGCACGAAGGCGCTGATCTGCTGCGGGTTGAACTTCTTGCCGTCGATGTCCACGCTCCAGTCCTCGCCCATGTGGCGCTTGACGGAGCGGATGGTGCGGTCGACGTTCGTGGTGGCCTGGCGCTTGGCCACCTCGCCGACCAGGACCTCGCCGTTCTTGGCGAAAGCCACCACCGAGGGCGTCGTGCGCGCTCCCTCGGCGTTGGGGATGACGGTGGGCTCGCCACCTTCCAGTACGGCGATGACGGAGTTCGTCGTACCGAGATCGATACCGACCGCGCGGGCCATGCTTTACCTCCACGAGTTGAGTGATACAGACTCAATGTTGCCGTTCGGTCGCCCGGTATTCAAATCCGTGACTGAACAAACTTGAGTTCACTGGACTCAACATTGCACGAGGGCGAGGTCATTCCCAAGGGCGATGCCGGATTTCGGGGTCACGGCCGGGGTCGGGCCAGGGAGACCCCTCCCCTGGCATGGGCCTTCCATGGGACTCTGACCAGGTGAAACTCCGCCCACTCGTCCCAGCCGATTACGCCTCGGTGCTCGCCCTCAACACCACCGCGGCCGGCTTGGTCGACCCCCTCGGCCTGGACCGCCTCGACTGGCTCCGGCTGATCGCGGCCCATGCCGTGGTCGTCGAGGACGACGGCCGCCCGATCGGCTTCGTCCTCACCTTCACCCCGGGATCGGCCCACGACGGACTCGAGTACGGCTGGTTCGCTGCGAACTACGCCGACCGGTTCCTGTTCGTGGACCGCATCGTCGTCGATGCCGACCGCCGCCGTCAGGGCGTCGCCTCCACCGTCTACCGTGCCATCGAACGAGCCGCCCAACCCTTCTCCCGCGTCGTCACCCGGGTCCGCTCCGACATCCCCGACAACCCAGGCCTCGCCTTCCACGCCGCCCGCGGCTACAAGCAGGTCGACACCCGCCCGAACCCCAGCGGCGGCACCATGGCCCTCCTGGTCAAGGAGCTCTGACCCCGACCCCTGCCGCCCCCGTGGTGGGGCGGCAGGCGTCTGATTTCACAGCTGCCGCACGTCCAGCAGTCCTCGGACCGGCAGATCGTGCCGCAACCGCGGATCCGTCAGCCCATCGACGATGCAGGCCGCCCCGATCCACGTCGCGCCACAATCCGCCACCAGCTCCCGCGCCGCCCGGGCAGTCATCCCGGTATCGGCCCAGTCGTCCACCATCAACACCCGATCCTCAGGCCGGATCAACGCCCGCCGGAACCCGAACTCGACATGCCGATCCCGGTAGTCCGGCCCGGTCGTCCGCCGCACCCACCGATCGCTGTCCATCGCCGGCGCCTGGTTCTTCCGCATCTCCACGAACCCGACC